>JAFLCP010000179.1:0-2617 GCA_017303505.1 Planctomycetota bacterium
TGGGCATTGGGGAGCATGCTAGTCTGGCAGAGCCAAGTCGCGATACACTTTTCTCGGCGGGGATGGAGCATTGCAAAGCATGTAGGATCAAAATCACAGGATTAACGTCATATGGAAAAACAATTCTTTTCGATACGACAGTCGGGCATCGCGACCTGGTTATTGGTTCTGTGGGTGGGCTTCTATTCCAATCTCAGCGGCGGTGTGACAGAGAGCCAAGTAGTTGTGGTGGTCAACGGCACGTCGGATGATTCACGCACCATCGCTAATCATTACGTAAATTGGCGAAATATTCCTAGCTCGAATGTTGTTGTGCTCAATGACATTCCTGATCAGGAGACAATTACGGTCGATCAGTTCCGCGATTTGATTTTGCGACCGCTATTTGCTGAGATCGATCGTCGTGGTTTGAACGACGTGAAATGTATTGCCTACTCCGCTGGCTTTCCCACAGCGATTCAGTTGGAGCGTGATCTGCAGGGCATTCCCAATCGGCCTATTTATGTAACACCAGTGGGCTCGATCAATGGTCTGACGATGATGAGCCAATTCGTCTTTCAAAAGAATCCAAGTTATTTAGCACTCGATTGTAATCTCTATGCGCGTCGCAAAGGTGAGCACTATTTCGTAAGCCCATTGTCAGCCGAGAAGTCGGAGAGGTGGCGAAGTGTGAAAGCGTTGGAAGATGAAGGTAAACACAAAGAAGCAGCTGAGGCATACGAGGCGATCTTTGTGGAGTTGCCCACGCAATTTCCGGTCGCCTATCTTGCAGCGAGGCAATACGCCTTGGCAGGTGAAAAAGAAAGTGCCATTGATTTATTGGAAACGGCGGTTGATGCGGGCTGGGTGTTTCGCGAAAAAATGGAAACCGATGAGGCATTAGTTTCGCTTCGTGAGGATGTTCGCTTCAAGCAGTTGGTGACTAAGACCAAAGATTTTTCTTTCGAGTACCAACCGACGGTCGGTTTTGAGTCGCGGCTGGTGTGGGCTCCTAATGGTGTATCGAGTTCGGTAGCCAACGAAGGGTTGCGGCATGTGATGTCGGTCGTGTTAGCCGTCACGCGAGGACAAGGGACAACGGTAGAAGAAGCTCTCGCGCAATTGAAGCGATCGATTGATGCGGATCGGACTTTTCCGCAAGGGACTTTCTATTACACATTGACCGGAGATGTCCGCACCAAGACGCGTCAACCAGCTTTTGATTTGGCAATTCGAGCGTTGAAGAAGTTGGGATACACAGCTCAAGTGGTGGACGGGACCCTTCCCAGCAAGAAAGACGATTGTATTGGGTTAATGGTCGGTGCTGCGGATTTTGATTGGCCTGGTTCGGGGAGCACATTGAAGCCGGGTGCTATTGCCGAGAATCTAACGAGCTTGGGTGGAATCATGACGCCCGGTGCTGGGCAAACGAAACTCACCGCATTCTTGAAAGCAGGAGCCGCAGGTAGCAGCGGAACGGTAACCGAACCCTATGCGATTCAAGCCAAATTTCCGCATCCGATGATACAATCGCATTATGCTGAAGGTGCCACATTAGCGGAAGCTTTTCATTTGTCGGTCACTGGCCCTTATCAGCTATTGATCGTCGGTGATCCATTGTGCAAACCTTTTTTGAAAGCGCCGGAGTTTGGTGTGGAAGGACTAAGCTCGGGAGACGAAATTATCGGTGCTATGAAGTTAAAGCTGGGTGAACCGGAAGCCGCCGATTCAAGTAGCAAAGTATTTAGTCGACCGAGTACCTTGCAGTTCATGTTTGATGGACGTTTGGTGCGCGAGAATCCGTATGTTACCGACGTTTCAATTGGGTTGGAGCCATTATCGCCCGGTTATCATGAGGTCAGCATTATTGCTACAGACGATTCGCTCGTTCGTAGGCAATTCGAACAACGGATTGGCTTTTATCATCGAGTCTCGAAGAAAGATTTCGTTTTGGATTTGCCGAAAGAGATTGAGCGCGACACGCAGCCTGAAATTGAAGTTCAGGTTGGGTATCCGCAAGCTACTTCGCTGGAGCTCTATTGCTACGGCCAACCGTTGGGAAAATGCGAAGGCGAAAAAGGGAAGATATCAGTTCCCTCGGCAGCGTTGGGCCGCGGTCCAGTACCATTGATGTTGCTGGCTCGCATTGGGAATCGCTCGTTCAACAGTGAGCCAGTCGTCGTTCAGGTGCGCTGAACTCGTGGTACTAATAGGTACAGGAACCGTTCAGGCGTTTACCGGTGAATAGGCAATTCAAAAAAATCGTGAGTTGATTCGGTCACGACAAGTGCTTGTTGGGAATGGTGTTTAGGAATAATTTAGGGTTTGTGGTTCCTGGAATGTGGGGGTTGCGAATGCTGGGCAATAAAGTGCACAACATTTGTAGCAAGAAACCTCGTTGCCTTCTTCTTTCTAATGCGTTTTTGTGAGAGCCTGGGAAGTCGCGCGAAGGGTTCGTAGTTCAATTTGTTCGGTTTTGCTTCGAGACTGCGATCGAGGCGAGTCAAAGGAGTGGGATAAGGTGGCCAAGGATTCAAACGATTACAACAAAGGTGATCAAAACGGCAAAGGGCGAGGAAAGCGTGGCCGTAAAGGAGAGAATGGCCAAAGCCGCCAAGACGATCTGTTAGCGATGACC
>JAFLCP010000179.1:2627-13670 GCA_017303505.1 Planctomycetota bacterium
GAGATCTTGGAGCGTTCTCCACCCTGGGATACCGATGCCGAGATGGCCGTTCTGGGAAGTATCTTATTGCACCCAGATGTCTGCGATGATCTGGTACTGATTCTGCGTAGTGACGATTTCTACGATGATGCGAATCGCAAGTTGTATCAACACATGATTGCGATGTTCGAATCGGGGCGAAAAGTTGATACGACTTTATTGGTTAATCAACTTCGTAGCTCGGGGGATCTTGAATTGATCGGTGGCGCCGCGTATTTGGCGAAGTTGGCCAACAGCGTCGGCAACGTCGGACACGCAGAGTATTATGCAGAGATCATTCGCGATAAAGCGACGCTGCGCAAATTGATCGAAGCAAGCAGTTCGATCTTAAAAGAAGCGTATGACGAATCGGTTGATCCGAAGAAGTTAGTGGCCCAAGCCGAACAAAAGATTTTCGGTATTCAAGATGAACGCAGCGGTGCGTCGGTCGAATCGATTAGCGACATTTTGGTTCGCGCTTTGGATCGTATCGATGCTCGTATGGATGGGACACACGTCGATGGGGGTGTGTTAACGCATCTTACCGACTTCGACAAGCAAACCGGTGGATTCCATAACGGCGAACTGCTCATTTTGGCGGCTCGTCCTAGTATGGGCAAAACAGCTTTGGCCATGAACATCGCCGAAAACGTGGCGATGAAAGATAAAGCACCAGTGCTGTTCGTTAGCTTGGAAATGTCGGGTATCGAATTGGCCGACCGTTTGTTGTGTTCAGTGGCCCGCGTCAATGGACATCGCTTGCGAGCTGGTACCATTAGCAAAGAAGACCGCTTGCGTTTGGTTCAAAAGGCGGGCGAAGTGGCTGCGTCACCGTTGTATGTCGACGACAAACCATCGCGAACGGTGAGCGAAATCTCTGCGGTCGCTCGACGTATCAAACAACGTGAAGGTCGAATCGGTTTGATTGTTATCGATTACTTACAGCTCATCGAACCCGACAATCCCAAAGATCCTCGCCAAGAACAGGTTGCCAAGATCGCTCGTCGATTGAAAGGGATGGCTCGTGAGCAGGAAGTTCCCGTTCTTTGTTTAGCCCAGCTCAACCGGCAAGCAGAAGATAGTAAAGACCATCGTCCGCGCTTGAGTCATTTGCGTGAATCGGGTGCGATCGAGCAGGATGCTGACGTGGTGATGTTCGTGCACCGTGAAGAGTATTATCATCGCGGTGAAGAAGCGGCTCAATACGCTGGGCAAGCAGAAATCATTGTGGCCAAACAGCGTAATGGTCCTATCGGTGAAATCGAAGTCATTTGGGAAAAAGACTTCACGCGCTTTGGCGACAAGGCTCCAGATCGGATGAACGAATTCGAAGCCTATAGTGATTTTTCAAACCCAGGCGTGTGAGCCAGCGGCTTAGGTCGCAATCTTGGATGATTCAGAGAAGCCAAACACCTTCCCCTCAATCGCTTCAGCAAAAATGGCTGCTGGCGGTTGACGCGGACGCGTGCGGCGCTCCGACGCGCTCGATGACTCCAAGGCTGGCTCGTCACTGTTGCGAGGCTTTGATGGACTCGCACCAGCTTTGGAGTTTGGGCTAGCTACGGGAGTGGTGTCACTGATCTTGTTGGGCGTTTCTAGCTTGATTGGGCCACCTACTTGGTTCGCAGCTTGCACGGCTCGTACCAAAGCGGCGGGTGGTTGAATTGAGCTCGCCAAATCGGAAGGACGTGTATCTGTCGAAATCGGACAGCTGAGCAACTCGGAACTTCGCGCACTGGCTGTGGTCGTGTTTGTCGACGATTTAGCAGTAGTCGATTTGGCAGTGGTCGAGTTAGCGGTCGAAATGGGCGCTGCGTTGACAGCAGTTTTTTCCGTTGATGATTTTTGTGTTGGTGTTTTTGATGTTGGCAGATTTGGCTCTGGCGATTTTTGCGTTGGCACGTTTTGTGTTGGCAAGTTTTGTGTTGGTGATTTTTGCGCGGGTGAATTCTGGGCAGGCGAATTCTGCGCGGGCAATTTTTGTGTAGAGGTTTTTGGTATCGGTGGCTTGGTCGATAATGGTTGGGTATCGGGCTTTTCCTTTACCAACTTTTCTTGTTTCAAAGCAGTTGCAGAAACTGGGGTGGTGTTAGGTACCGGATCGGCTGTTGGCTTAGCGGCAGTCTGGACTGGCGCATTTACGGGTGCATTTTCGGGTGCATTGGGCGCAGGGTTGGTCGCAATCTCTGCTGATGTGCTTGTGGCCGTACTCGCAGGAATGCTAGTGGCACGCCGCTTGATAGGCTCTATCTTGGAGTTGATGACCTGAGCGGCAGCGGCAGTTACCGACTTTACCGTTTTGGCCACAGCTTGGGCTTGCGCAAGTGTTGACTCGAGGACATTGGCAAACGGATTCTGTACCGAAGTTACGGCTGCAGCCGTTGCGAAACTGGGCGCAGCTGGGCTGACCGGCTGTGTGTCGGGTTGCTGTGGGTTGGTTGGCTGTGTGGTGGTTGGCTGTGTGTTGGAGGAAGCCACAGATGCGGTGTCGCTGTTACGGTTCATCGCTTGATTCGCGGCATAGATATGATCGCTCCAACGCCGGCCATGTTTGATACCTAGATCGATTGGGGCAATCAATAGAATCAAACCGATTCCCGATAGCAGTCCGGCCATCATGGCGGCTAACAAAATGGTTTTGGTACCAGGGCCAATAGGTTTGTCGCTCAGGACGGGAGCATCGATGCGAGTTACTAAGCTTGATTGTCCAGCTGCACGTCGATTTGATTCGGCAACAGCTAGGTCCTTTTCTATTTGTTCAATAATGGTGCTGCGATTGCGAACTTCACCCAATATGTTTGCATAATCGGCGCGAATGTCGGCCAATTCAGAAATGCGTTTTTGGGCCGCCTTGATTTGATCGTCGAGCAACTTGACACGTTGTTCGCTCACGTTGATTTCCGTTTCCAAAGTAGAACGCGCAAGCCTCAGTTCCGTGCTTAGTTGTTGGCGAATGGCTTGTCGTGAAAACTTGGCTGCGCGAACTGCCGGGTGTTCATCGGTGTAGCGGCCTGTCAGTTGCAGTTCTTGAATTTGTGAGTCGACTAAACCTTCGCATAGTCGTTTCAAACCCGGCTGCGAATTGAGCACATTGCTGGGGGCAACAAGCACGCGAGCAGGATCATCTTCCAAGTTCTGAAGGAAGCGGAGGTCTTCTTGCAATTGACGATTTTGTACTTCGACTTGACGGCGTTCGCTGGTGAGTTGATCCACAATCATTTTGGCCGTGCCACCTGCGGAAGGCGAATCCGTGAGGCTGCGCAAATCGGTGAGGTTATCACCGACATCACTTTCGATTTTCTTGAGTTGCTCCGTAGCGATCGCGCGTTGTTCTTTGGCAATCTCCAAGGCGTATTCAAGTTCGCGTTCGATGCCATCGTAGCGCGACATGCGAATATCTTGCAGGCGTTTTTCTAACGAAGTGCAAATTGCCTTATTGAGTTCAATAGCTTGTTGCTGGTCGTTGTGCCGCACGTCCACATAGAAGATCTCGGTGGTGCCAAATTCGGAACCCTTCGGACTACGGACGGCCAATTGGCCACCGATAAAGCTGTTGATGTCTTTCTCGGACAATGGAGGTGAACCGGGTGGCAGCTGAGTCATCAGCGCTTGCTGGACCACTTGGGGGTTGCGGGCGACTTCCAAAATCGTATCGAGTGCGGCCTTGAGAGCTTCTTTGTTGTCGAAGCGACCTTGCCGATTCATCGTCCCCCCGATTTCGTCGCGGACGATCATCGCTTGGGATGCAACCCAAACTTCTTCCTTGACAAACGTGACATACGCAAAACCAAGGGCCGTCGTTACTGCTGTAGTGGCTAGCCATAGCGGTGACCATTGCAACATGATCTTGCCAAGGTGACGAACCAGATTGGGAGGTAATGACATGACGTTTTCCAGCAACTCAAAGCAGTAAGTAAAGCTCAACGCCTCCGCGTACCGAGTGCGCGCAGGTTCGGAGGATGAGCCAACAGTTGCTGAAAAGTAGGGCAAAGTTCAGAGAGAGCGATCAGTTTCACTCCCGATGGACCATTTCTTCATGGGGAGCAATGCGGAATAGGTGGGCTTTGCCGTTTGTGCCGAAAGTGACAACTAGACATCAGGGCCGTTTGTCGACCATCGGATTTGCCTAATGTAGAGAAGGGACCGGCGTTAAGGAGCCCGGAAAGGCAATTGGGACGAAGGGACGGTGGTGGTGCCCGATGAAGGTGGAGCGCTGGCGGGGACAACTTGAGATTCGTCGGCATTTTCATCAGAAAAGACGGCGATTCGAACCGGATTCGATTCGCTGGTTCCCGAAGCACTGCTTCCCGACGCGGTAACGACCGACGAGGGGGAACTGCCGCTCGTGAACCCGTTCGAGGTGGTTTTGTTGGTTGTCGGATTGCTGGCCGTGGGCTGAGCCGCGGCTGCCGGAGGGGCTGCAGGTACCCCGCTGCCAATGGCGCCGGGAGCAGCTGGTGTCCAAGCGTTGCCAGGGAGGGAATAGTAGCTGTTGGAAGCGGAACCCCACGTTCCTGGTGGTGGGACTCGCGTGTACGATCCGCTGTTGGAGCACCCACTGACCCAAAAAAGGAGTGGAAATCCGAGGCAAAAGCCGGTTCGGGTGAGCCAATGATTCGATTGTGGGGCCATGTTCCAGCTTCCTGCATAGTTCAAAATCGCTTGGTTCCACCAAGCTTGGGCGTGCGAAAAAGCCCGATTTTTCGGACTTGTACCTAATATTATTTCCCATTCCAAGAGGAAATCACCGTTTGGTTCGGCTAGCTCTCCAACTATTCTGGGACTGTGTGAATTTATTCCGGAAAGTCGAAACTTACACCAGCCGTTCGGGTTAGTAGGCCAGGAAGACCCGGGGCAAGCTGAAAAAATCGTCACCTTGTGGTGATTTAGTAGTAGTTTCGGGTTTCTTAATACGGGTTAGTTGTTACGGGTGCAGCTGTTTATTATCAGGGCCTCGAACCCGTTCCGTTCGAGCGAAAAAGGGGCGAAAAGCGACCTGTTTGACTGGACGGATGGAGATGATGTGTGAAGGACTACGTTGAGTTGGAAGTGTTGGTTCGTAGGCCTACCATGCGTTGGCTAAATCAATAGGTTTCACAAATCGATAGGGCTTTCCCAAATCGGTAGGGCCATTAGAAACAAAAGCAGTCCTGTAATTATGACGAGAATTGGCGTGCCATCTAAATTGAAAATTCGTTGGATCGCTTCGGTCATGTTGGTTGCCGCTTTGGCGAGTAACGTTCCAGCATGGGGAGACCAATGGCCTTTGACGGGCGCATTGGGTATCGCAGTCGAACCTGAAATTGCAACAGCAATTGGTCTGAATGCGGAGCAAACCGAAAAGGTTCGTGAGTTGCTCAAGAAACGCGAACGCGAGTGGCTTGGAATGGCCGCCGAGTTGCGTCAAAGCGAACCAGCGATTCGCCATGCCAAAGTCGACGAATTCACAGCCGTCAGTGAACGCGATGTTATGGCGTTGTTGGATGTGGAGCAACGCAGCAAGCTCGAGAAGTTTCGCTTAGCGCGCAAGGGTTTATTGAGTCTTGCAGAGCCAGCCATCGCGGAGAGTTTGTCCTTATCCTCAGAACAGAAAACTGAAATCAATAAGATCGTCGATGCTTGGCGTGCGGCATCAATGGATGAACGCGAAGCCAAGCTCGTTGAAGCGAATGTGGCTTTAACCAAATTGTTGGAAGAAAAGCAACTCGCAAGCTGGAATCGACTGGCGGGAATCACCGAGGGAGCTAAGAAACCAGCTGAGAACGCTCCTGTAGCTAGTGTTGCGGGCTCTGCAGATGCAGCTGTTGCTCCTGTGCAACCGATGCCAACTCCATCGGAAACTGCCACTGCCGAGACAAAACCAGCGCCCGAGGCGAAGCCAGTGCCCGAGTCGAAGCCAGCGACTGAGAATGTGGCTGCTGCGGGCGATGGAGATAAAGAGCCAGCCGTGCCTGCTCCTCCAGCAACCGATGCGGTGCCATCGGCTAAGAACGAATTGACGATCAATTTTCAAGCAGCGCCTTGGCAACAAGTTTTGAAATGGTTAGCGGACGAAGCGGATCTTAGTTTGCAAGTTGATACGTTCCCGACAGGTACATTCACTTACAAAGACGTCTATCGAACTTACACGGTTTCTCAAGCGATGGATATCTGCAACAGCGTGTTGCTGAATAAAGGCTATACGTTGGTTCGACGAGAAAGACTGTTGATTGTGGTCGACCTTGAGCAAGATGTTTCGGCGGAAGTGGTTCGCGAATTGGCCGAACTGGTTCCTGGTGAGGAATTGGCTTCACGCGGCGAATACGAGTTGCTGAAGAGCCTGTTTGTGGTTTCGCGAATGAGCACGGAAGAAGCTGAATCGGAAATTAAGAAGCTCTTGGGGCCTCAAGGTTCTGTCGTGGCCTTCCCAGTTTCGGGGCAGCTATTGGTAACTGAGACAGCAGGCAAGTTGCGAACAATTCAAGCGATGCTCAAGCGAGTTGAAGATCCGACAACGGCTCGTGGATCGGCGATTGTGTCGATTCCATTGAAGAACATTTCAGCGGAAGAAGTTTTGACAGTAGCTCGTCCTCTGTTGGGCATGTCGGAAGGGGCAAATACCTCAGAGAAAATTAGTGTTTCGACGGACACTTTCGGGACAATATTGTTCGCGACTGGAACTGCGGACAACATTCAGAAGTTGAAGGATTTGGCCGAACAACTCGACAAAGAAAATTCTGCCTCAACTGGGACCGTCGGCGCATCGGAAACCCCTTACATCAAATCGCATCGCATTTCTGGCACCGATCCAGAGACCGCATATCAAGTGATGCAAACGTTGTTGGCAGGAATGCCAGACGTGCTCATGTCTTTGGATGCGACTTCAAGTCAGTTGATCATTCAAGCTCGCAAGTCAGAGCATGAATTGGTAGACAAAACGTTGAAAGAAATCTCTGGTCAAAACGAAGCTTTCGAAGTTGTCCAATTGACCAAGCTCGAACCTGAAACAGTGATCTTGGCCATCAATAAATTCTTTGGTGGTTCGTCTGATGGCAAAGAAGCGTCCAAGACCGGCCCAATCGTTGACGGTGATCCATTGAACCGAACTTTGTGGGTTAAAGGTAGCCAAGCTCAAATCGATCAGGTCAAGAACTTGGTAACACAGTTGGAAGGTAATTCGACTGCGACCGAATCGATCAACGACAAGATTCGCGTGTTGCCTTACACTGGCCGGGCTGCTGAACGCGCTTTGGAGCAAGTTGAAACGTTATGGACCTCGACTCAAAACAAAAATCGTATTCGTCGAGTTACTCCAGCGGATCGACAAGCTGATGGTTTGCCTAAACGCAGTGTGAATGGCGAAGTCCCATCGACTCGTCGAAGTCCTGCTTCACCATCGCGATCTGCTGAGGGCTCAGGCAATGGTATGAGCAACGAAGCGGGAGGAGAGCCAGGAGAGCAATTGCGACTCAGTCCAGAGCGATTGGAGATGTTGCGTCAACTGATGGAACAACGAGGTCGAACTTTGGAAGGTGCTTTGCCCAATCAGCCCGAAGAAGGCGATGATGCACCTGAGGGAAAGGTTGAACAGCCTGAACCACAACCTGCTCCACCAGAGGCCCCTGCCCCAGTAAGTGAACCTGAAGCTGAAGAGCAACCTGCTCCTGCTGGAGATGATGATGGCAAAGACGTGAAGGCTTCAACTTTCACCAAGAAACGCGTTTTCTACACATCTGCGATCATTCCACAGGAAGGCGATGAAAACAGTCCGTCCGACGCACCTGTTGTACAACCGCCCAAAGAAGAAAAGCCAGTCGAAGAGAAGCCAGCCGAAGAGAATCCAGGAGTTGGTAGTGACATTGTGGTAATTGAAGGCCCTAATGGGCTGATTGTCACTTCGGAAGATCCAAAGGCTTTGGCGCAATTCGAAAGTTTGATGCGGATGGTCGCTGAGCAATCAGCTGCGACAGGTGAACCGACTGTTTTTTATCTGCAATTCATCAAAGCTGCAGCTGCGGCAGAACTTTTGGATGGCATTTTGACTGGCCAATCCTCTGGTGGAAGCAGTGGTGGCGGTGGCGGACTCTTGGGAAATATGTTGGGCGAAATGGGAGGTGGCTTGATCGGTAACTTGTTGGGTGGTGGCGGTGGCGGTGGTTCGAGTTCATCGAGCACTTCGGCTCCACTGGCAACGGGTGAAGTTTCGATTGTTGCCGATCCACGTTTGAATGCGTTGATTGTTCAAGCCAATGGTACGGACTTGATGTTGGTCGAGCAGTTGTTGGAAGTTATCGATCAAGAAGATAGTCCCTTGGAAGTTTCGACCCGAGGTAAACCACGCTTGATCAAAGTGGAATACCAAGATGCGAACAATGTGGCCACGATTGTTAAAGAGCTTTTTGCGGACCGCATGCAACAACAAGCAGGTGCCCAGCAACGCCAACCTAGTCCACAAGAATTCTTGCAAGCTTTGCGAGGTGGTGGAGGTGGAGGACGAGGTGGCCGAGGAGGCGGATCTCAAAGCGAACTGAAAGAAGTGGGCATGACCATCAGTGTGGATGCTCGCAGCAATTCGTTGATTGTGACCTCGACTCAGGGCTTGTATGACGAAGTGAAGGCGGCTGTCGAGATGATCGATCAAGCGGGCGCGGATACTGAAGAGGTTACTGAAGTTGCGGTGATTGAAGGAAACTTGAATCCTGCCATTATCAATGGTGCGTTGACTTCGGTTTTTGGCGGTCAGATCAAGAGCAACACCACAACCAATGCGACCACGGGTGGCAACAACACTCAAAACCGTACATTTGATGCGAACGCCATCCAGCAGCGCATGAATGCGTTCCGAGGTGGTCAGCAAGGGGGAACCGGCGGTATGACCTTTGGGTTCCCTGGCGGTGGTAATTTCGGTGGCGGTAACTTTGGCGGCGGCAACTTCGGTGGTGGCAACTTCGGTGGCGGCACTGGCGGAGGTCGAGGCGGCTTCGGTGGTGGTACAGGTGGCTTCGGCGGTGGCACCGGCGGTTTCGGCGGAGGTCGAGGTGGCTTTGGTGGTGGTACTGGCGGATTCGGAGGCGGCACTGGTGGCGGTGCCACCGGTGGCGGCGGACGAGGTGGTCGCGGCGGACGAAATTAAATCGCACCAAGACAAATAAAATTCCTGACCAACCGACTCAACGACACGAAGGTGTTGCAAGTCGAAGTGACTTCCGGCGGATTGGGTTCTGGATCTCTGTCTATGAGATCGATGAGGTATTGAACGATGATTATGGAAGCTGGCGATATTCTGGTGCGACGCGGCTTGATTACCGCTGACCAACTAGAACGCGCTCGTATTAGTGCGGGCAATGTTTCGTCATCGTTGGAGCAAGCTATCCAGCAAGGTATGGTCAAAGAAGAGGAAGCTCTGCGGGCCGTCGCTGATGAAGTTGGCCTCGACTTCATCGATCTCCGAACAGCGGATGTCGATTTGAGTTTGTTGCAGACCTTTCCGCAAAAACTGATCTATCGTCACGCCTTGTTTCCACTGAAGCGACAAAACGGAAGCTTGATTGTCGCAACGGCCGATCCACTCGATCTTTATCCGATCGATGAAGCGAGTGCGGCAACTGGACTTAGCATTATTCCAGTCGTGGCCGAACGCATTGAAATCGCCAAGCTCGTTAAAAAGCACTTGGGAGTTGGTAGCGAAACAGTGGAAGGACTGTTAGCAGCCCGCGCCGAAGACGAAGAGGTCGAGCTGCTGGAGCAAATTGAAGGTGACGGCAGCGAACTGAGTGAACAGGCGCAAGAAGCCTCGGTGGTTCGCTTGGTTAATGAAATCTTGGTTGAAGCTATCGATTCGCGAGCGAGCGACGTGCACTTAGAATCGCAATCGTTTGGCTTGGTGATTCGGTATCGCATCGACGGTATCTTGCATACGCAGCCCGTGCCGCCAGAAATCAATCGTTTTCAAGCAGCCATCATCAGCCGTTTGAAAATTATGGCTCGCTTAAATATCGCTGAAAAACGTCTCCCTCAAGACGGTCGTATTAAGTTGCGAGTCCATGGGCGTGAGATCGACATTCGTCTCTCTGTGATTCCCATGATTCACGGAGAAAGCTTGGTAATGCGTATTCTCGACAAGGGGGCGATGAAATTCGATTTGCGCAACCTTGGGATGGATGAGCAGGTATACCGAGTTTACAAAGAGCTGATCCAACTGCCGCACGGTATCGTCTTGGTAACTGGACCGACCGGTTCAGGTAAGACGACCACGCTGTATAGTTCATTGATGGAAATCAAAGGCGATGACAACAAAATCATCACCACCGAAGACCCTGTGGAATATCAGTTGGACGGTATCAACCAAATTCAAGTGCATCCGAAAATCGGTTTGACGTTTGCCGCATCGCTGCGAAGTATTTTGCGTCATGACCCTGATATCGTGCTCGTCGGTGAAATTCGCGATTTGGAAACTGCCGAAAACGCGATTCAAGCTTCGCTGACAGGTCACTTGGTGTTTAGTACGTTGCACACCAATGATGCTGCGGGTGCTTATACGCGTATGATCGATATGGGAATCGAGCCCTTCTTGGTTGCTAGTACCGTGGAAGGTGTGATGGCTCAGCGTTTGTTGCGTCGCTTGTGCAAAGAATGCAAAGAACCATACACTCCTGATGCCAACGACTTGCCAGCGGATTTTCCTTGGGAGTTACTTGACGGGGGCAAGCTCTATCGAGCCAAAGGCTGCCGCGCTTGTCGCGGTGTGGGCTATACAGGTCGAATGGGTATCTACGAATTGATGTTGACCAACGAAGAGATTCGCGAATTGGCCCACGAGCGTGTTAGTTCATTTGCCATCAAACAGTTGGCATTGAAAGCTGGTATGCGTACGCTGCGCGATGATGCTTGGTCGAAAGCGATGGCTGGTTCAACCACCGTCGACGAAGTACTTCGTGTGACCAAGAGCGATCGTCTTAACGCTGCAATGCCTGGGCAAAAGTAGGGTTTGAAATATGCCAGAATTTGCCTATGTCGCTCGTGATATGACGGGCAAACGTACCACGG
>JAFLCP010000018.1 GCA_017303505.1 Planctomycetota bacterium
GTAGCAGATGTTGGCAAAGTTACACCAGCCGGTTGAATCGTGTCCCACTTGAACTTCAGCGTTGAGCATTTCGCGTTTGCGCGAACGAACCGCTTCGATAAAGTTCTCTTGATGTCCACGCCCGCTGTCACCTTTGAATTCTTTGATCAGCTTGCCGGCATTATCGTAAGCGCGTGCGCCACCGCGTTGTCCTTCAAGTCGCCCACCTTCACCATACACGACGTAGCCGCTTCCAGGCCCTGGGAACTTAGGTCCTTCGTTCTTTCCCTTGCCTGCGGACAAATTGCTTAGGCCGATCACAACAGGGAGTGAGCCAGTGTCGAATGCGACACAGTGAACGTTGGGCGATTCACCCGCATCGTTCCAAACCATTCGTCCGCCACCACCTAAGATTTTCTTGGGGACAGCCACGCTGTCTTGGAAGACAACATTGCGCACATCGTCCAGCACATGGACTCCCCAGTTCCCCATTTCGCCTGAGCCTGTGTTCCAGTCCCAGTGCCAATCGTAGTGCCACTTATCGCGAAATACGGGGCGATCTGCAGCCGGGCCGAGCCACAAGTCGTAATTGACACTTGGATCTTTGGGCAATGGTTCTGCACGTTTGCCGATAGGAGCTCGAACGCCATAACGATTGACGCGAACATTCTTAAGTTCGCCGATCGCTTTTTCTTGATGCAAGAATTCTTTGAGCTTCGCTTGCATTGGATCGGAGCGTTGTTGAGTACCGACTTGGCAAATGCGATTGTACTTGCGAGCGGCGGCAATCGTTTGCTCGCCCTCCCATTGCGTGTGCGACAATGGCTTCTCAACATAAACATCTTTGCCAGCTTGCATCGCCCAAATTGCGGCCAAGCAATGCCAATGGTTGCAAGTGGCTACCACTACGGCGTCGATATTGGGATCTTCCAAAAGTTTGCGGAGATCGGTTGCCTCTTTGGCTTCAGGAAATCTCTTTTTGGCTTGAGCAACTCGGCGTTCATCGGGATCGCATAGACCGACCACGCGCACCCCTTTGATTTTCTCGAATGCCCCCATCAGCTCCCCTGCCCTGCCGCCGCAGCTGAGAAAGGCGAGTCGCACTTCATCGTTCGCAGAGACAGCTGCATGGCTTAGAGTACTTCCCAAGGCGACTGTGGCTGAGGCGGCCGCAAACGAAGACTTCAAAAAAGTGCGTCGATGGGTGGTTGTCTGCTGTGACGCGGTTTGCGGCAAAGGAGATGGGGAGAATGGTTGCATAATGAACAAGCCTTACGGTAATCAGTACAGAATATCGATATGCGAGAGGAATCGGCTGCGAGCGAAAAGTGTCGTCCTATCATGGATTCCCTCTTCACCGTGCGAGATTATCTTAATCGACTCGCGGGGTCAAAGTCATATTCCTCACCAAAAATCTAAAGCGAAAATGGGGCAAAAAGCTCAGAAATACAGTGTGTTTTGGGGGAGCTTCTGCTTTCTTTTGAGCTTGTGGAGATGTGGTCGACAAGTGTTAGGTGCCTTACTTTCTTTTTGGATCACCGCAATAGATAATGAGGTTCCCACCGCACTGCTCTCATTATCCTCTCAAGCTCCTTAGGATTGCGCCTCTGATGTTTATTCGCTTCGTTGATCTACCGAATGTTGAGGCACTGAAGTTCTTGTTTATCTTGTTGGGAATGGCGGTGTGTTTCTGTGTCAATCCACATGCACTAGCCGACGACCAGCGTCCGAATGTGGTTGTCTTTTTATCGGACGACCAAGGTTGGGGTGACTTCAGTTTTCAAGGTAACATCAATCTCAATACGCCTCATATCGATTCGTTGGCTCAGCGAGGGGCTGTATTGGAACGATTTTATGTTTGCCCCGTTTGTGCACCGACTCGAGCAGAGTTTTTCACGGGGCGTTATCATCCCCGCTCTGGAGCCATGGGAGTTACAGAAGGGAAAGAACGATTGGATTTAGATGAAACAATTTTGTCAGAGAGATTTCTCAAGGCGGGCTATGCAACAGCGGCATTTGGTAAGTGGCATAACGGAACGCAGTTTCCCTATCATCCCAACGCTCGTGGATTCCAAGAGTATTATGGTTTTACCGCTGGGCATTGGGGTGATTACTTTTCGCCTCCGCTGGATCACAACGGTCAAAGCGTGCGCGGCGATGGTTATGTGACGGACGATTTCACAAACCGTGCACTCGAGTTCATTCGGGCGAATAAGAGTCAAGCGTTCTTTTGTTACGTCGCTTACAATACGCCGCATTCACCCATGCAAGTGCCTGACGAGTATTTCGATCGACTCAAGTCGCGGTCATTGCAGATGAAACACCAAGGGCGACCTGCGGAAAAAGAAGATGAAGCCATGACGATTGCCGCATTGGCCATGGTGGAGAACATCGATCACAACGTGGGCCGAGTCTTGAAGTTACTTGAAGAGGAGAAGTTGTTGAACAATACGATCATCGTTTATTTCAATGACAATGGGCCGAATAGTTTTCGTTGGAACGGTGGGATGAAAGGTAAGAAAGGTAGCGTTGATGATGGTGGCACGCGCTCACCCTGTCTTATTCAATGGCCGAAGAAGATACCGCCCAACCTGCGTGTGAAACAACTCTCGGGAGCCATCGATTTGACTCCTACTTTGTGCGCAATGGCAGGGATACCTACCGATAAAGATCAGCTCGATGGTTTGGATTTGTCACCTCAATTAACATCCGCCACCGCAGCCACACTGGAGCGGCAGTTGTATAGTCACTGGGCCGGCCGCATCGCTTTGCGTGAAGGGAGTTATCTGCTAGATGCCGATGGAAAGCTCTTTGATTTGATCCAAGATCCGACTCAAAAGATGGCCTTAAACGCACAGTTTCCTGACGTTGTGGAACGTATGAAAAAAGATGTAGTTCAGTGGGAACTCGAAGTGGTGGCTCCCGCTAAAGTTGATGCGCGGCCTTTTACGGTTGGTGATCGCCGAATCGCTCGTACCGAATTACCAGCTCGCGATGCAGTCGGTAAGGGGCCTACTATCAAACGGAGTGCTGCTGCACCGAATTGCTCTTATTTCACAGCTTGGAAATCCCTCGAAGATCGCGTGGTTTGGAATATCGAAGTCTTGGAACCTGCAACCTATGAAATCTTGATGCAATACAATGCCCCGCCTTCCAGTGTGGGTAGTTGGATTGAGGTCACGTATGGCGATGTGGTGATACAGGCTAAGGTCGACAAGGAGTTTGTCGGCAAGGCCTATGGAAATGAAAACGATCGTGTCGAAAGACACGGGGAATCATTGATGAAGCCCTTTGTGACGCTGAGTTTAGGCCGTGTTGAACTGAAGCCATCGTCAGGTGAATGCAGGCTGCAGCTCAAAGAAATTCAGGGAAATGAAGGGCTCGAAATTCAGGGAATTGAGTTTATTCGCATGCCATGAACGCAAACCCCAGTAAAGGCTCCGTCGTTTATAGCTACTTCTGCTGAAAAACTGCGGCAAAAACGAGGACATTTCCGTTTCCTGACCGCTCTATCAATGTTAGTCTCAATAGGGTCTCATTTGTGGCCCTTACATCGGCCTGCCACCTACGATTTAGCTCCCTCAGTCGATTTAGCCATCCGGAATTTCTTCCACTATGGAAACCCAATCCACGAACGATGTCGAACGTGCCGCTAAGCTGAAAGCCGCTTGCGAGAAGATTAAACAACAAGTGGCGAAAGCCATCGTTGGGCAGGATGAAGTCATCAATCAATTGCTCATCGCCATCCTCGCACGTGGCCATTGTCTTTTGCAAGGTGTACCGGGGCTAGCCAAAACCCTGATGGTACGTTCCTTGGCCGATGCGATGCACCTCAACTTTCATCGCATTCAGTTCACACCAGATTTGATGCCCGCTGATATCACGGGAACAGACTTGATTCAAGAGTCGCCAGATACGGGGCATCGAAACTTGGTTTTCGAAAAAGGCCCTATCTTTACCCAGATGTTGCTGGCCGACGAAATCAACCGCACACCTCCAAAGACCCAGGCCGCCTTATTGGAAGCGATGCAAGAACATGCCGTGACCGTCGGTGGTAAAACGTATCGCTTATCCGAACCCTTCTTCGTGTTGGCGACTCAAAACCCCATCGAACAAGAAGGAACCTATCCACTCCCTGAAGCTCAGCGCGATCGTTTCCTTTTTCAAGTGATGGTCGACTATCCGTCCCGCGACGAAGAATCCGAAATCATCGATCGCACCACTTCGTTCTTGATGGGTAAGCCAGAGCCAGTGGTAACGGGGGCTGAAATCATCGAGTTTCAGGAAACGGTGCGTCGCGTCCCGCTCCCCGAACATGTAAAGCAGTACGTGCTCGATCTCGTGCGCTCATTGCGACCGCGCGAAGAAACTCGCTTATCTTGGGTGCGACAACAAGTGGATTGGGGACCCGGGCCGCGAGCTGGTCAACAATTGGTATTGGCTGGCAAGGCTCGAGCGTTACTGGAAGGTCGAACGCATGTGACACTGGAAGATGTTCGCCATCTCGCGCCACCCGTGCTGCGACATAGATTGGTGCCAACCTTTGGTGCTCAAGCCGAAGGAATCGAGCCCGATGATCTGATTGCCAAAGCCCTCGCCGAAATTCCAATGCCCAAAGCTAAAGCTCTCTAGCACTCTTTGCTCTTCTTGTTCGTTAGGTCGCTATGTCCGATCCTGCCAAGTTATTGACCGCTGATGACCGCGATCGCGTTGCCGCATTGCAATGGTATGCGCGCACGGTCGTCGAAGGTATCAATGTCGGCATGCACCGTTCGCCGAACAAGGGAGTCAGCGTTGAATTCAAGGAACATCGCCCCTACGTTCGCGGCGACGAAGTCCGTTCGATCGATTGGAAGTTGTTCGGCAAAACGGATCGACTCTACATCCGGCAATATGAAGAAGAAACCAACCTCCGCGCTACGATCTTGATGGATCAAAGCGGCTCGATGAAATACGCCGGTGCCCGAACACCCGGGCTAAGCAAGCATGAATTTGGAGTGCGACTCGCGGCCTGTTTGGCCTATCTATTCACCGCGCAACATGATGCAGTCGGTTTGGCTACATTCGATACGGATTTGCGCGGCTACGTTCCACCTCGCAGTCGCGCCTCACATTTGCATGGGCTCATTACGAACCTAGCAGGTGGTGTCTGCGGTGGTGAGACGCGTTTGGCTACTGTGCTTGAGAAACTCGCCGTGAAGATCGGACGCCGCGGTGTGGCCTTTTTGATTTCTGATGGCTTCGATGATGCCACGGCTCTCTTAAAGAGCCTCGCGCTACTTCGCCAAGCACCTAATGAAATTGTCTTCTTTCAAATCTGGCACCCGGATGAATTAGATTTTCCTTTTTCGACACGCACCCAATTTCGCTCACTTGAGAAAGCGGGGCACGAGCGAATCGTCGATCCGTTTGCATTCAAGGCTCAGTACCAAAAGAATCTCGCTCAGTTCCGAACGACGCTAGAAGAAGGCTGCAAGCAAAGTCGCATCTCACTGGTTTCTTGCACAACCGCTCAATCGCATAGCGAAGTGCTCACTCAATTCGTCAGTCAACGAGGAGTGAGTGGATGAGTTTTCTCAATGGGCTTTTGTTGCTAGGTGGACTGGCCTTTGTCGTTCCTTTGATCATTCACTTGTTGAATCGATCGAAGTTTCAGACCGTCGACTGGGCTGCGATGCATCTGCTCGAGAATATCGAGTTGCAAAATGCTAAACGCATACAATGGCAAGCGATACTCTTGCTGCTGTTGCGTTGTGCTGCACCGATCGTGTTAGCCCTCTGCATGGCTCGTCCAATTTGGAACATGTGGACCAGCGGTGGACGAGTCGGCGATGCGGCCACTACCGTGTTTTTGTTGGACGATAGTTATTCGATGCAGCGAGCGGCTGTTCCTGTAGTGGGCGAGGCAAATGCAGCTGCGACCAACTTCGACCAGATGCTCTCTTCAACTCGGACTGTTATCGACGGAGTTGGAGGGAAGTCTGCCAAAGGTGTCATTTCGTTTGGCGGTTCCCCCAAAGATTTGGCCGAGGGAACCAGCTACGATGCAAAGCCGATTCTCAGACAAGTCGACCGTATAGAGCCAGTTGCTGGTTCGATTGCACCTGTACCAGCATTGCAAATGGCTATCGATACGCTGAATCGTTCGCAGGAGCCGTATCGGCAAATTGTTTTATGGAGCGATTTTCAGCGGCATGATTGGGCAAAAATTCCCGAAGAGTCGCTGGCCACCCTTCGTGATGAATTAAAGAAGATGCCGGTTCCAGGGCAATTGCATTTGTTCCCTGTCCGTTCCGAAACGGGCGAAAATTTGTACGTTACCATCGATGCCACATTGTCAGAACTGACGTTGCTGGGTGAGCCAGTCGAGATCCGAGCCACGATTACCAACAGCGGTTCACAAGACCAACAGCAGGTTCCAGTAACTCTGGTGTTAGATGAAAAAGAAATTGCCGCTAAGAAATTGGATGTTCCGGCGAAGGGTGAAGTTCAAGTTGCCTTCGTGGTGGCGATGGATCAAGCCGGAACACATCAAGCCAAAGTGCGAGTTACGGACCCCGGCACAATACGGGCAGACGACGTTGATGTATTGAGAATTGAAGCACTTCAACCACTTAAAGTGCTATTGATTGAAGATGATACCAACCGTCCCCTGCTAGAGTCGGAAACAGGCTTCTTGCAATTGGCGATGCAGTCCTCTTTCCGCGATGATGGCAAGTCCATAGGTTTGACCATGGATCGTCAGGCCACGTCCCGCGTTACTCCGTTGATGCTAGAAAAAGCAGACGTGATCGTGCTTGCCAACGTGAATCGTTGCAACGATGAATGTGTCGCGGCCATTCGAAAACGTGTTAATGACGGGGCTTCGTTGTGGATTTTCCCCGGCGATCGAATGGATAAAGAATGGTATCGAACCAAATTCGGTTCGGCGTCGGAGAAGGCTCTCATCCCGTTGGATTTCGGGGAATTGACTCAAGTGAAGGGGCAAGAGAATCAAGATCAAACGAGTGAGCCGGTACCACGCATTGCAGCAGCACCTTACTTCGATCCAGCTTTGAGTCTGTTCAATAATCCACAACAAGGGCGTTTGGATCAAATTGCAGTAAGGGGCTGGTTCAAGTTAATCCCACAGACCACTAAGCCGCAGGAGAACTCTAAAGAAGCTGCGGTCGCAGAGACATTGTTGAAATTAACCAACGGAGAGGCGTTGTTGGTACGGCAGCGAGTGGATAAAGGCTCGGTTTATCAGTGGGCCACACGAGCCAATGAAAGTTGGAGTGAACTTCCCATCCGGCCAGCTTATGTGCCATTGATTCAACGTTTAATGCTTTTCTCGCATGGTACATTCGAGCCGCACCGGACTGCCGAGATACGCATTGAATCGAAAAACGATCCCATGTCGAATGAAGAACTGAAAAAACTGGCGGAGAATCTGGGGGCCGTTTTGCATGAGTCGCCCACTAGTTTTTTGCAGTCTGATACCGATCAACGATATGGTCGCGAAATCTGGCGATGGTTTTTGTTGGGACTGTTAGTCGTGCTATTCGGTGAGCTCTTTGTGGAAAAACGTATCACAAGGGGTGACGGATGACCGAGTTTCGTTTCCTCAGCAGTTTTTCTCCAGCGTTGGGTCTACTGCTCATGCTCTTAGCAGCGGGCGTGGCTTGGTGGCTGTACTATCGCGAAGTGTATGATTTCCAAGCTCCGTATCGATGGTTGTTGCCCACCCTGCGTTCCTTGGCGATTGCGTTAGTCGTGCTGATGTTACTCGAGCCAAGCTTGCGGTATCGTTACTTTGAAGGAACTCCGACCCGTTTACAAATTTGGGTGGACTCCACGGAGAGCATGAGCGAACGTGATGCTCGCTTAACGACGACCACCGAAGCAAAAGATCGTTACGCGCGCTCCATCGATGCGCTATTGGCTGGTGCCTCACCACCGCTCGAACAGTGGACTCAAAAAGGTGAAGTCGTCTTAGGACGCTTCGGCGGTGACACTTCGGCGGTTTTGTGGCAAAGCACATTGAAGCAGCCGAATGATATTCCTACGCCCGAAGCGATCCAAACAGATAAGTGGATTCGTCCAACGTCGCTTGGGTATCTGCTGGCACGCGAGAAAGATCGTCTCGGTGTAAAGAATACCGATTCGAACGATAACTCTGGTACATCACAGGAACAAAAATCGGAACAGAGTGCACCGCTATTATTGTTCACCGATGGGCAACACAACTCGGGAAGTGAACCCTTAGAAGTATTGAAAGATTGGCCCAAGGAACGAGCTCCCATATACATTGTCGGGATGGGAGAAAGTTCGCCGCCTGAGAAGGTGAGTATCTTACAGGTGGAGTCGCCGCAACAACTTTATCGCAGCGATCGATTGCAGGGGGCTGTGCGAATTCAAAATGGACTTCCAAAAGATGTCGCTTTCGATGTTTCGATCATGCACCAAGGAGAGGTGTTGTGGAATCAATCGTTAACGAGCTCTGGTGCAAGTAATCAGGATATACCATTCACGTTCGCCATCGAAGAGCTGGTCAAGAAGCTCGAAAAGGAATTGCCCGAAGGACAGCAAGTTCAAAAGCTCACGATTCCTTTGGAAGCGAAGGTTACTGCGGCCGGTATGGCTACCGACGATCCTGCCAGCGTCCATTCTTGGTTACTGGGAGTGACGACACGCAAGCAACGTATTTTGATGTTGGACAGTCGCAGTCGCTGGGAAACCAGATACTTGCGGAACGCCTTGGAGCGAGATCCACAATGGGAAGTACATGCTTATTTGTTGGAGAAGGGAAAGGAACCGCAATGGTTTTCTCAAGGTATGGATGCTGTTCCATTTCCTAAAGAACCGCACCAGTACGATTCGTTCGACTTGATCATTTGTGGTGAGATAGATCCGGAGGCTGTCAACGAAGAGATGATTCAGAACATTCAACATGCTGTCCAACGTGTTGGGGCTGGTTGGATTGTGGTTGATGGACAGCGAGGATTATGGAAGCATGACAACTATCGTTCATTGCGACCGATGTTGCCGATCGAATGGTTGGAGCCATTGGCTGATTTGGCAGAGGCTACCTGGAGTGTTAAGCCCATCTCGGATTCAACGTATGCGTCGGTGTTGGATTTGAGTGAAGGGAATACCCAGAACTCAGCTGATGTGTGGAGTCGGTTACCGGGCTTTAAGACGCTGGTTCCCGTTAAAGCGTTACCCGGAAGTCAAACATTGGCCGCCTTGAATTTCCAAGGTAAGACCTCACCGTACATTGTGACACGATCTGCGGGAGCTGGACGTGTTCTCTATTTCGCGAGCGATGAAAGTTGGCGTTGGCGATTTGAGGTTGCGGACAAAATCCATCAGCGTTTATGGAATCAAGTGTGTCGTTGGTGCATGCGCGAGCCCTATGCCATCGAGACCGAGTATGTGGCATTGGATAGCGGTGAGCCCGTGTATGCACTGGGACAATCCGTACCTATCCGCGCCCGAATTCGCGATTCGGCTGGTGAGCCTGCAGTGCTACCGCAAATTGAAGCCCAGATTAAAAAAGGTGCGAATACGATTGCCACTCTGTCGCTCAGCATGGAAGCCGACTTGCCAGGCACATATCGCGGCCAAGTTACTGGACTAGCGCCGGGAGATTATGAAGTCTCGCTAATCTTGCCAGGTTTTTCCATGGAAGCTGCCAATGTAAAGACCATGTTCCGCATATTGGAACCTGCCAATGCCGAGCTTCAGAATGTGACTCGAAATGACTTATTGCTTGCCCAAATTGCCTCGCTTAGCGGTGGCAAATATGTCAAGGAGAATGAGATTGCCGAACTATGGGAAGCGATGAAACTTCGTCATAATAGTAAGCTTGTTGAATCGGACCAATTGTTATGGCAGAGCTATTGGTGGTTTGTTCCCGTGGTTCTGATCATCGCTGTTGAATGGTGGCTTCGTAAAAAGGCAGGCCTGATATGAGTACCATTTCACCCACCAGCAATCGACTTCCAGCGGTGACGGCGGGGAAACTGCAAGAAGTTTGTTCACGTCGCAAACAATTGCTGGTTCTAAAGAGCGTTGCAATAGCAGTGGCTACGTTTTTGTCTGTGCTGCTTGTAGCTGCATTGGTGGATATGTGGTGGAATATCTCGTCCACGTTGCGGTGGGGATTGAGTGGTGGTGTATATGGTCTGGCTGCTGTTGCGGCGATCGTATCGATCTGGCCTTTTTTTCGCCGCTGGGGATTAAGTGAAGCAGCCAATCTGATCGAGCAACTTGTGCCGCGCTTGAAAAATCGTGTCATGGCTGCGGTGGATCTTGCGGTCGATTCTGACGAACCAAAATTTGGTTCCAAAGCCCTTCGACAACGCTTGCAAGATAATGTGGCCACACAGATCGACGACCTCAAAGTCGGTGAAGTATTACCTTGGAAACATGCTCAGCGCGACATGTTGTTCTGCACGGGCACCGCCTTGGTTGTGGGGCTGTTATGTCTTATACCTCAATTGGAACTACCAGCTCATTTGATGCGAATGTTGCTCCCTGCAGCCAATATCGCACGGCCCAGTCTGGCTGAAGTAAAGCTCTTGTCGCCAGAGAATACCAACGCGGCTGTTCCCTTAAACGAACGCATCATGGTGCGAGCTGCTATTGAGTTCAAACGCACCACCACCTATCGCGAACCTCGGTTTGTTCAAGTGGAATGGCGCAGCGGTGACTTAGATGCGCCAACCGATACGATACCGATGGTCGCTGAAGCCAATGGCTCTAATGCGGCAGATTCAAGCTCAGAAAAGAAACTCATTTTCAACGCCTCTCTTGATGTGCCATACCCGGTGCAACAATTTCGAATTGTCAGCGATGTGGGGGAATCGATTTGGTATTCGTTGAAGGCCTTTCCTCGCCCCAAAGCCGAAGGTTATCAAATTGAAATTCATGCTCCCGAGTATGCCCAAGCCCCTGTCGTCACAACAAGCTCGAAATCGGCTGATGTGGATGTCTTGGAAGACGGAAAAGTGAAGTTAGGTGTCGAGGTTTCGGATCTATTGTCGCAAGCCACTTTGCGTTGGTTGGACGTCGATGCAGAACGGGGCGAAAAAGAAACTGAAGTATTGCAGAAGTCCAGTGACAAGCTGTGGCAATTTGAATGCGAGCCCACACGTACACGGCGTTTCCAAATCGATTTAATAAGTGATCAAGGAATTGAAAGTTCATTTCCGCTGACCTATCGCATGACGGTTCGCGAAGATCAATCGCCCAAGTTGGCTTGGATCGAACCGAAAGAAACTGCCAGGGTTATTCGGCCCAAATCGGCTGCCCGTATGCAGGTCGCATTCAAAGATGAATTTCCCCTGCAATCGTTGCAGCAATGGACGCGAATCAATCGCGGTGAGTGGATGCAGATGTCCTTGAACTATTCATTGGTTGCAGAGGGAGAAGTTGCCTGGACGTGGGAACTGGCTGGTCTCGGCCTAAAGTTGGGCGACATGATCGATACGAAAGTTGTCGCCATGGACCGCAAGGGGCTTAAAGGTGAGTCCAGTGTTGTCGAATGGGTTATCTCTGGGACTGAACTTGATCCAAGCCGCGAAGATGCCACATTAGCTCGCGAGGAAATCGCCACAGTGTTACGCGAATTCGGTGAGTTAGCCAAAAAGCAAAATGAGACATTGATTGAAACGAGAAAGGCTTGGCACAGCGATCGAGCTGACACGAATAAAGAAGAGGCCTTGCAAAAGGTCTTTATAGAAGCGAATGAAGCGATCATTCGCGACACGGAAAATGTAGCTAGGCAAATTCAGCAACGCATGCCACGGGTTGCGAATTTGGTTTCGCGCGAAGAGCTCATTCAAATTATGGATGCATTAGCCCAAGTGCAAACCGAAGCTAGTGTATTTCGATTGACGTGGCCAAAGCGTGCTGAGCAAGAACGGCTTCAAGCGGGTAACACGCAGAAGGCGACCGAGCATTTTGATCATTGGGAAGAACGCTTGCTTCATGCAGTTCAGCGTGTGAATGAATCGTACAGACGTATGGTGCCTCACGACGTTCTAGCCGATTTCGGTCGCGATTTGACAGACGCCCACCGATATCAGGAAGAACTATTGCGCGATCCAAGCCAAGTTGGTGAAGAAATTTGGAATCGAGAGCAATTGGTTTTGGCGGATCATCTCTTTACCTTGTCGCGCGAGATGTCGGCGCACTCAGGTTTTCTGCCGGAAGGACCAGAACGAGGTCTCTCGGATTGGGCTGCTTGGGCTGAGCTAATGTCGGAACGCATGAAGAGCTTTTGTGCTCAAGATGCACCAAAGAACGATAAAGAGCGTAGCCAGCGACTTGACGAAGCGGATCGTATCTCGAAGGAATTAAAGTACCGCAGTCGTGTCCATCAAACACATTCAGGCCTGCCAAACGAACTCATTTCGGCTCGGCGCGAGTTGTTGCAGATTGCGGGGCGTCCTAACGAGATATTGAACAAGGCCGTGCAAGAATGGCGTTCTCAACGCGAATCGCAAGCCGATGCCGCTCTGTTGCCCCCGCACTTCTTTGAACAAATCGAGCAGTATCGTCGCAGTCGTGAAGCCCACTTATCCTCAGGGGATTATGCATCGATTTTCGGAGCCGACTTAGGGTTGACCTATCGGGCCATTGTGCATCAGGCGGAGATTTGTCGGGGTGATATCAAGAAAACCGAAGATGTTATGCAAGTGATCAGCGAGTGTGTCGCCATTTTGGAAGCGGAGAATCGATTGCGACATGCACAACGTTGGTTGGAACAACTCCAAGATGAAGAACGATTTGCGGCGAATGGCAAGTTTGCGATTACTGAAAATCCACGAATTTGGGATTCCTGGGGGCTCGAAATCGAAGTTGGACAAGATTCGGTCCGCCGAACGCAAATCCGCAATGAATCGGCCGATGTATTAAATGGGTTACGCTGGTCTCCCCCTGCCCAATCGGCTGGGCAGAAGTTTAGTTCGCGTCGTTGGGAAGAGAAGCCTGCGGTTTCGGCAAGCTCTGAAGTGGATTCCATTCAACTTGAAATGAATACTCAATTTGCTCTTCTAAAGGATAAATTTGATGCCGCTCGCGATAGATTGCGACAATTGGCTCCCACGATTCCCGAATTAGCTAAAGAGGGAGCACAACTTGCCCGTGAGCAACAGCAGCGGACCGAAGAATTGCTGCAGGATTTCAAGGAGGGGGAAGTCCACGATGTTTCGGAACGCCTCACTCAAAACAGCGAAGTAAATCAAGAGCGACAAGAAGAGATCGCTGAACAACTCAAGGAGGCGTTGACCGATTTAGCGGCGTCGCAAAATGTTCTGGACAAAGATGAATTGCAGATCGCGAAAACGGCTGATCTGGCACGAGCTTTACAGGAACGAGCTGAAGAAAAGAGAGAGCAAGCATTCGAACAGGCTGTCGAGGCGGAACAATCCGAGACAACTCCTGCATTGGAAAATTTGAGCAAGAGTCAAGAGAAGGAAGCGGCCACGCTTGAAGCGATTGCTGCTCATTATGAGCAAGATCCATTGGCTCCTAAGAATTATTCTGAATCGGCCAGCAACCCGTCGTTGACTGAGTTGGCGCAGGCTATGGAAGCGAAGCCTGAAAATTTAGAAGCTTATGCGGATGCTGAACGTCTTGCGAACTTGGCTGAAGCAGATCCACGAGAACTATTGCGACGACTGGAGGAAGAGCTCAAGACAAACGAAGAAATGCAAGAAGAGTTGTCGGACATCGCGAAGAACTTGGCGGAGCAAGCTCAAGAATCGTTGGAGCAAGCAGCTGAACGAGAAAAGAACTTGCGCAGTAGTGTGGCCCAATCGGATCCGCTTCGTGAACCACGGCGTCAAGAATTGGCACAAGAAGTGAATCAAGTTCTTGACCAAGCGAATCGCATGGCCCAACGTTTAGCCCAAGAGGCACAGAGCCAGGCCAGGATAGGGAAGCAAGATGAGGAACAGGCCAAACTGCAACAAATCGCAAACGATTTATACAAATCGGTGGATCAAGCTCGGCAACAGGCGAGTTCGCAATTGCCTGAAGATTTGAAAGCTGCCGCAGAAAAGTTAGGCCAGGCTGTGCAAGCCGTTCAACCCCAAATACAGGCAACTGCACAAAGTTTAGCGCAGGGTAAACAAGAGCAACAATTCGATGATGCAAAGAAATTGCAACAAGCCAAAACCAGCGCCGAACGCTCCCAAGCCCAAGTCCATGAACAAGATCAACGTTATGCAGACCAAAACGTTCGAATGCGTGAGCAAAGAAAACAGGCTGCCGAACGCGCTGTTCAACAAGCTCAGCAGCAACTATCCCAAGCGGAACGTCAGCGCGATCAAGTTCGAGATCAGGCTAATAAGAATCCTGAAAACGCCGGCTTGAAGGAGGCCCTTGCCAACTCCGAGGCGGAGGTTGAGGAAAAGAAATCGTTGCAAGCTATGGCGGAACAATCCAAGGCACAGGCTGATCAGCGTTTGACGGAGGCTCAACAAGAGAGAGCCGCATTGGAAACCAAACCAGGGGCTCTGGATGCGGCGAGTCCGAATACAGAGCTGGCGGAACGTCTCACAGACCAAGTGGCACAGCGAGCGTCAGAGTTGAGTCAGGATATTCAACAACTCGTTAACGATTCTAATTGGATCGACCAAGTGCAAGCCTCACGGCAGCAGTTAGCCAGCGCGGCGACGCAGCAACAAACGTTGCAAGAAGCGGTGTCTGATGCGGCACGCGATTTAGATCGGGCTGCGAATCATCAAGCTCGATTAGAGGCTCCTCAGTCAGCACAGGCACTCGCGGAGGCCGCTCAGCGGGTTAACAACACGGCTAACAATGAGGCACAGCAAGCCGAAGATCGCTTGGCCGATGCCGGCAAGACGCAAGGGGCAACCAACCCTCGTTACGCAACGGCAGAAGAAACTCGAAATGCGACAAGCGCGTTGGAGAATTCTCAGAATTCATTGCAGGCACGAGCCAATGAGCTAGGTGAAATGTTGGCTGCCCAAGAAAGCCAATCGCAAGCCGATCAGGCTCAACAGAATGCTGCAACCCAGAGTAATTCTCAACAGAATAATGCTCAGCAGAATCAGTCACCAGCCAACAATTCAGCGGCCCAGAATAGCCCACCGAATGCACAGCCTGCGAGTCCCCAGCCGAATTCGCCAAGCAACCAAAATCAAAGCTCAGCGAACCCATCGTCACCAGGTGAAAGGCCACAGCCGAATGCGGATGGAAGGCCACAGTCGCCTGCGGATGCAGCCAATGGTACGGAGAATTCTGTCGCCAACGATTCAGCGATGCAGCAAGGGGATTCACCATTGACACCGCGTGAAATGGCGGAACTCTTGGACGAATTAGATCGACAACTCCGCGATCCAAGTGGAAATATCAAACCGGATGCACTTTCCCAATCGGCGAATCAAGATGGACCGGAGAGTCTTGCAAGTCTGAGAAATACGCAACAGCAGATCTCACAACAGTTGCAGCAAATGCGGGCGTCAGCGGAATCGAAGGTAAATAACCCGACCATGGTGATCAGTCGCGATCCATCGCAGGCGAAAACTAGCCAAGGAATTTTGATTCCGAATCCAACCGGAAGCGGCTCTAGCAAAGTGTTTTCTACCGAGCAATTAACGGGCGAACCGCTTGGTGCATGGAGTCGATTGCGGGAGAAAAAGTCGGAAGAGGTTGCAGAGAGTCAACGTGAATCGGTTGCTCCAAGATATCGGCGGCAAATTGAAAATTATTTTAAGACGTTGTCTGAACGAAGTGTAAAGCAATAGATTTGACCGCAAAAAGAGCCTGGAATCCTCGCATGTTTCCCATCAGCAAGATACTTTGTCGTTGGTTATCAAGTCTGTGCGTATTGGCGTTGACGTTGCCATTGATGGGACAAGATGCACTACCGACATCGAAACCCGAATTTGAGGAAACGAAAAAGTCCATCAATCGGGCATTGAAGTTTTTGGTATCGCAACAAAAAGAAAGCGGTGCGATTACTTTAGGCCAACATGACACGGCGATGACCGCACTGTCGATCATGGCTATGGCCAGTGTAGGAGTAACACCCTCACAAGACGATGAGCGTGGCCGAGCGATGAGTAAAGCGATCGACTTTGTACTCGAAGAGAAACGTCAAAACAAAGAGGGATACTTTGGCGAGGCGGATGGTTCGAGAATGTATGGACATGGAATCATAACCCTCATGCTTTCCGAAATGGTTGGCATGGGGCGGACGCCAGAGCAAGATGCTCGAATTCATGATGCTTGTCAGAAGGGAATCGATCTTATCTTGAAGGCGCAGCGTCGCAGCAAGAGCGGCTCGAATCGCGGTGGCTGGCGTTACACGCCGGATGCCTCGGATGCGGATTTATCAGTTTCGGTTTGGCAATTGATGGCCTTGCGGTCCGCGAAAACCGATGGACTTGATGTTCCGCCTGGTGCGATTGAACAAGCCATTATCTATTTGAAACGTTCATGCACTTCACCTTTAGATGGAGAGGGGAAACCAGTAAGACAGGACTCCGGTTTTGCTTATACTCCGGGGAGCGGTGATATTCAGTATGCTATGACCGCTGCAGGTGCCTTAGCGATGCAAGTCTGTGGACAATACGAATCCCCTTTAGTGCGCAATGCGATCGAATGGCTGAAGAAGCATCCTCCCAAGTGGGGCACACGTTACTTCTTCTATGGCACCTACTATTATGCTCAAGCTCTACATCAGCAAGGTGGTGAAACGGCAGATGAAGCCGAGCGTTTGGTGCGCGATGTTCTGCTACCGAAACAAAACGAAGATGGTGGTTGGACACCTGAGGGGGAAGAAGGTGGAGCTGGTCGAGTTTATGCGACCAGCATGGCGATTCTCAGCCTCAGTGTCCGCTTTCATTATCTTCCCATTTATCAACGCTAGCTCGGTGGGCTTTAGAGTCGTGATTTAGTCGCGGCAGTAGTTGCGACGGAAAAAGTAAATCGCTAACGACATCAAGACCAGGGCCCAACCCCATTGCCATGCTAATGCGATTTGCATTTTGCTATTGGTTAGATCGAGTTGGTTCCACAGCATCCCTTGAAAGCCCGACATGGCCCAATAGGTCATCATCGATTTCGAGGCGATATCGAGAATCACAGGCAGCTTCATCATTTGCAATGGAAACCAACAACCACCCAAAGCGGCCATCACCAAGATAACCACTTGGGCTAAGCCATCGCCTTGCGTGCTCGAGCGGGCTGCGGAAGCGATGAGCATGCCGAAGCTGCTGGCAGCGGCAACCCAGGAAAGGACCAGCACGCTGAGCGTCAATGGATCGCGGAACAAGCCCACCTTGAACATCAATTCGCCATAAACGAACAAGATGCTGACTTGAATAATTCCAATGATGACCGCAAACAAGAGTTTGCCGAATAGGACCGATTCACGAGGAATAGACATCGCAAACAAGCGACGCAAGGTGCCCTTCTCACGTTCAGCCAGCAACACCGAGGCACAGCCCGTCAAAGCAAACAGTAATGACATTACGGTCATGCCAGCCACGCTCTGGGCCGCCTGGTACGTGACACGTCGAGGACGTGATGGTGGTTCGATCGGTTTATCATCGAGTGGCACCATATTGAGCATAAAACTCATCATGCCTGCCATTGGGTCTTCATTTTCATTATCCGTATCGGACTTGGATGCCGTGGAGTTTGAACTCTCTGCAGATGTTGCCGGACTCTTCGTGGCGGCGTCAGAGTCTGGTGTAGGTTTTGGATCAGAGGGCTCGGTTTGCTTATCTTTCTCGGTGTCAAGGAATTGGCCGATCAGGTCGGTCATGCTGTTGGCAGGGACTTGGATTTGAGCCACTTCCTCGTTGGTAAGCCCCGCCTCCACCAGCGATTTACGCAGACCGTTCCACCACAGCGTACCATTCGATTCTGCTAACGCTGATTGGAAGAGTCCGATTTGAATGATTTGCTGTTCCATTTTGCGACCTGGATCGCGAAACATAACCAGCTTCGGCGCATCCGCGGCCGTATTGCTTATCGCAAAACCACTAGGGATAACCAACGCATGACTGGTGTCGCCATCAGCCACTTTCTTTTCCACATCTGCGCGAGTTAGCGGCTTAGCGGTTGGTTTCGGTTCAATTTTGAGCATGTTCGATTTTCGTAGTCGTTCGACGAAGGCTCGTGTTTCGTCGGTGGCTGCTTCATCGACAACATACAGCGTGGCTTGTGGCATTCCTCCACCCCCGCCACCAGAGATTGCCGTCATGATCCAACCGAAGACCGTGACCAAAGCGATCGGTACCAAAAAGCCAACTGCCATAGCACCACGATCACGGAAATAACATCGCAAATCTTTTTTGGCAAGCAGCCATGCGCAGCGCAGTGTGTTCATGAATCTTGCAAGCTCCGTCCGGTGAGTTTCAAAAAGACTTCTTCGAGATTCGAATTGGGCAAACCACTTTCGATCGCCAATTGTTTTGCGGAACCGATCGCTATGATCTTTCCACCATGCATGATGCCGATACGATCGCAGAGCCGTTCGGCTTCTTCCATGTAATGAGTGGTGTAGAGAATCGTGGTCCCTTCTGCTTGAATCTGTTTCAAAGATTCGAATAAATGGTTGCGGCTCTGCGGATCTACACCCACGGTAGGTTCATCGAGAAGAACCAGTTGCGGTTGGTGAATCAAGCCACAGGCAAGATTCAATCTTCGTTTCATCCCACCGCTGTAAGTCTTCACTAAATCTTTAGCTCGATCGGTTAGACCGGCGATTTCCAATTGTCGATCGATGGCTTGTTGTAGCTTTTTACCACTTAGACCAAAGAGACCACCAAAGGTCTGTAAGTTCTCTCGCGCTGTTAGGTGTTCGTATATGGCGAGATCTTGCGGGACAATTCCGATATGTTGTCGATCCGATAAATTTTTGGCAGGTGAGAAGGACTTTCCCGAGAAGAACATTTCGCCGCGAAAGCGACTCAGCAATCCGGAGACACAAGCGATCGTCGTCGATTTACCCGCGCCGTTGGGCCCCAGGAGTCCAAAGAACTCACCGGGTTGAATGGAAAAGTTGATGTGGTCGACGGCGAGTTTTCCATTGTAGTCATACGCCAGCGATCGAACTTCCAGCAATGCTTTATCGGACATACTTGTCATTTAGCCTTTGTATCCTTCTCCACATTTCCCCGGAGCGTGCATAGGCATATTATTCCTATTTACTAGGCGCGAATTCGGTCGAATCTTTCACCGATTTTGCCCAAAAAAGTATTCGCGCCCAGTCCCCACTTCCTCGTTTCCATGGCTCTGCCTGGGAACGGGCCGCCTGAGAGGCTCTGCCTCGACTTGGTCCCTCTGGGGGTTTGACCGGGCGTTGGGGTTTCGCCTCTGTTTTAGGGCAGTTGGTGGGCCTGTGAGAGGTACTGGAAGCAGGAGCCTCCCGTGCAGTGCGTTCCCAGGCAGAGCCTTGGAACGAGGACAAAATCTCGTTTTTTACTCCAAAAGGCCGTTTTTCAGGAAGAAAATGACATAGAGTTCGAATAGTCTTTCGCAACTCTTCGCGAGGTATCTATGGCCCAAAATCAAAGCGATTCCCCCTCGACCGCTCAGGAACAGGCTAAAGGCTGGGGGGCTGGGGACATGTGGTGTCTCGTCATTTTCTTCCCAGTGATGTTGTGGGCGATGTTGGCTAAAGACTATGTGTTGGCGACCGCCTGGTGTCTTGTTTGTTTATGCGGTTGTAGCGGATTGCGAGCGGGCGCGGCTGGTATGTTTGGCATGTTTATTGCCATGGGAATTGCTGTCGTCTATGGTCCCACTCTGGGAATTCGCTATGAAGGTGAAGTTACCAAATGGATCGGGACAACCGGTCTGGCCAACCGCTTTCTTAGCATTGGTTTGATGGTGGTCATGCTGACTCTTGTGATCGGACAAATTTTTCAGTGGGGAATTTTCTTAGCTACCCATAAACACAAGACGTTGCAAGGCTTAAACCGTTATGTCGGAGGTGTCTTGGGATGTGTCCAAGGTGTTGCGGGAGTTTTCTTACTCCTCGGTGGCTTATTCATGGTCGAATCTATCCAACAGACCGACGCAACGAATCAGCAAGTACAAGTCCAGACGACAGAAGCCTCATTGATGCAACGTGTTGTTAACGAAGCTCATGCGAGTCGTTTAGGGACTTGGGTCAAAAACTACAATCCGTACGAAAAGATCCCACAACTAAATCGTTTCCACGAAGTCAAACGCACCGTGGAAATGCTTGTTCAACCCGAACGCGTGCAAGAACTTCTCGCTCATCCCGAAGTGGCTCGATTGAAGTCGGACCCCAACGTTCAACAAGCCATTCGGGATATTCGCGATGATGCTGAGATTTCGAAACTGCTCAAAGGTGATAAGCCGCTTGATTCAACAGCAATCATGATGATTATGAATCACCCGAAGGTACTTAACTTGCTTGACCAGCCAGGCTTTCTCGAATCAGTTCAACGTGCGATCAAGTGAGTTGCGAACTCAATAGTTGGATAGTGTGATGGTACCGTTAGGTCGAATGCGAACCGTACAATTGCGAGAAATGGTGTTGCTAGGCAACAAAAATTGATCGGGTCCGAACGAGTTGCCATCTTCAAAGCGACCGCTGACCGTCACTTCGTAGGCGCTCCAGCGTCCCATGCTGATACTGGACATTCCTCCCGGCGGGATGTTGACAAAATCATAGCCGTCCCGTCCAGCCTGAAAATGGATGTGGCTAATCACCTGCCCCGATTGATTGATGTACGCAATGTTGCGCGAGAAGACCCCTGTGCTCTTGGGAGCTCCAAATTGCAACAACAACAGGACTGTACTGAGGACCGTGACGGCAGCAAAGATATGAGCTTTGGACATAAGGCACCTCATGCGTGAGAGAGTCGCAGCGGGGAAAGACCTCTATACCTCAAAGCTGTCATACAAAAATGAGGTGCCACGGGAGAATCCGCCGAACTGTTATCGATCTCAACCAATAACATGCGAACGATTTGTGCAATCGTTACAGCCGTTATAGTTAGATGGGATTATCGCCGCCACACTCCCCAAAACGCTCGGCGGTGGAGTTCGTAGCTCCTACTTCGTACTTCGTAATTCGTCATCGTGCTCGTAATTCGTCATCGTCCTCGTACTTCGTCCTCGTAATTCGTGCTCGCCCCGCCCCGCCGCCTTGCCGATCACGATCACCCATGCGCTGAGTCCAAGCTACGAATAAACTCGCGCTGCCAAAACGTTCTGCACTTCAATCCGCAATTCCTAATTCTCAACCCCCATCTGGCTCAGCATAAACGCGTATTCATACGCCGTTTCTCGGATCGCTTCATAGCGACCACTCGCGCCACCGTGCCCCGCATCCATATTGCATCGCAGGATGAGTGGGTTTTGGTCCGTCTTAAGTGAGCGCAGTTTGGCAACATACTTGGTAGGTTCGTGGTAAAGAACTTGGCTGTCATTTAATGAAGTAGTGACCAGAATGCTCGGATAGGCTTTGCGGGCCAAATTGTCGTACGGCGAATACTCGAGCATATAAAGGCCTGCTTCCTTTTCGTTCGGATTACCCCATTCCAAATACTCTTGCACGGTTAACGGCAATGACTCGTCAAGCATGGTGTTGATTACATCGACAAAAGGGACGGCGAGATGAGCGACTTTGCAAAGGTCGGGACGTTCATTGAGAACAGCCCCAATCAATAGCCCCCCTGCACTTCCCCCTTCAATCGCCAACCGATCTCGCGAACCATACTTCTCCTTGACCAAGTGATCCGCGCAGGCGATGAAATCATAGAAGGTGTTTTTCTTCTTCATGAGCTTGCCATCGAGGTACCATTGACGTCCCAAATCGCTACCGCCACGGATGTGGGCTAAGGCGAAAACCACGCCGCGATCTAGCAACACCAGTCGTGCAGCGCTGAAACCGGGTTCTGTACTGAAGCCGTAAGATCCGTAGCTGTAAAGATACAGCGGAGCGGTACCATCCTTCTTCAAGCCTTTGCGATAAACGATCGACATCGGCACTTTTACGCCATCATGTGAGGTTGCCTCGATTCGTTCCGAAACATAGTTGTTGGCATCGAATCCACCTGGTACGGCCGTCTGCTTGAGCAACTCGCGCGAGCGGTCATTTAGGTTGTAATCAAACACGGAGCTGGGAGTTACCATACTCGTGTAAGTGAAACGAATGGTGTTGGTATCAAATTCGGGATTGCTGCTGAGCCCAACTTCATAGCTTGTTTCGGGGAACGAAATTCGGTGAGATTCCTGTTTGGCGAAATCGTAGACTCGAAGTTGCGGAACGCCATTCTCTCGTTCGCTGACGACGGCGTGATGCTTGAATACGGAAATGCCTTCGACAAATACTTTCGGATTGGGGATTTCGAAGTCTTTCCAATTCTTGGCTTCTGTTGCATTTACGGGACAAGTCATCCATTTGAAATTGGTGACATCGTTTGCATTGGTGTGGATGTGAAAGACGCCATTGCGGTGGTCAATGTTATATTCGACCCCATCGACTCGTTTCGCAAAAAGTTGCCACTCGCCAGTGGGTTGGCTGGCATCGAGGAAACTGTTTTCGGAAGTATTTGAACTCGCGACACTATGTACTAGAAATTTTTTGTCTTGAGTGCGCCCGACGTCGAGTCGATAGAGTTCATCTTTCTCTTCGTAGATCAGTACGTCTTGAGCGAGTGGTTCACCGAGAGTGTGGCGGAAAAGTTTGTGAGGTCGTTTGGCTTCGTCTTCAGTCACATAGAAGATCGTTTTGTTATCCGCACACCAAGTAAATCCGGCGATTTTCGTTAGTTTGTCTTCGATCAATTTGCCCGTGCGCAGGTCCTTAATGGAGAGATAATACTCTCGGAATCCTGTCGTGTCGGTCATGTAGGCAAGCAAGTTGTGGTCGTCCGAAGTTCCGAGCGGGAATGCCGACATGAACTTCTCCCCTTCCGCCAGTCTGTTTACATCAAGAATGATTTCCTCGGAGGCTTCCAGGTTACCTTTCTTGCGACAATAGATGGGGTATTGTTTTCCTTCTTCTGTTCGCGAGTAAAAGTAATAGCCACCGTCGCGCACTGGAACACTAAGATCGGTCTGTTGAATATGCGACAGAATCTCATCGTACAGCTTTTGCTCAAACGGCTTGAGATTCTTGGTGACCTCTTCACGATATGCGTTCTCGGCTTCGAGATACTTGATCACCTCTGGATTCGATTTGTCTTTCATCCAGAAGTAAGGATCTTCTATCTTCTTGCCGTGGAAATCAAAGCTATGCGGCTTGAGTGGTGCAACGGGCGGTTTCGAAGAAGTGGCGTTTTGTGCTAGCGCACTGGATGCCAAGAGTGATAACACGAGTAAGGTTCTTGCTAACATAAAATGGATCTTGTTGAATTGGGTTTTGGAAAGTCTGCGATTGCAAGCGAAGAGGTATCGTTACTTCTTAGGATCGAGATTCTTTTGTAGATCTTCGCCGCTGAGTGTGGAGCTCACACCGTCTGCTGGTACATCGACTTTGGTGATCCACAACAACGCGTTTAGAACCAGTTTTCGGAAGTTATCATCGCCCCAATTCTTATGGAAATGCCCGCCGGTGAAGCCCACGCCGCGGCCACCATCGGTACGATCTGTAGCCCACATCAAATGTTCGGGGCGACCTTTGGCTTCCTGAATATGTTTGTATGGCCCCTTGGGATACACATAAGGTCCGTCGCGCGTTTCATCTGTGGGCTTGGCCGTCAAAATCGGCGTGACTCCCTTTAAGTCGGGACGAAAACGCATGTTGAAGTACCATTCATCCACTATGGAAAACGGTTGTACGCCTCGGGTGATGGGATGGTCCGGGAGTTGCTCAAATTTAGCCTTCCATATTGGGTTGCACGAATACTCATGCTCATAACAACCACCAATCCAATCTCGGAACGTATCCCCTTCTTTCCCCTTAGGAACCTCGACTCCGAAATGCAAACAAAACAATCCAACTCCCTTTTCCAAAAGTTGACTGATTCGCGGAATCCGTTCGCCTTGGATCAGTGGATGTCCCTTTCCGCCATCGGAGTAACAGAGGATACCATCCGCCGAATCAAGGATCGAATCATCTTTGGGATAGCCGTTGAGGACAAAAGAAACTTCTAGTCCTGGAATATCCTTCAAGCATTGATGAAACAGTTGCACACCCGCATTGTGTTCGTGCATCCCAGGTGGGTGGCTTGGTGTGCCAGCGATGAGAACCAGTTTCTTGGGAGCTTGGGCTGTGACGGGCGAAGCAGCCAATGTGGCACTATTCAGTGCGGAAGTACCAAGTAGAGTGGCGGCGGTAGAAGCCGCTAGAAAGTCACGGCGATTGAGATTCATGGGAACTTAGCTCCAGGTGCAATTAGGTGAAGGACATCTTGATCCTCGTCGATTCTGCCAAGCAATTCAAGTGTACTGAGTGTCGCTGCTGAGGGTATTTGTAAAACGGATTTCGATGTCTCGTGTACCAGCTTTTGGGGGTTGCGAGTGAGGTGGTGATTGAAGGGACACTCGAACCGTTAAAGAGAACGCGAAACCGGAAATCAACGGATTTTCCCATAGGATCTTGGCTGAGGTTAGAATGGTATGAAGCAAGTTGAGTTTATATGCAGTACCATGTGACGCGGCCTTCCCGTGGATAATTCCAACCGCTCCTCTCTCTTGGAATGAATCATGCTTCTCTCATTTTCACTTCGTATTCAACTATTGTGGTTCGTTATTGCCACAACTCCTGCGTTGGCACAGGAATCAACAGACGGTGGTATCGCACCTCGCAGCAATTGGAAAAGTTCGCGTGTGATGGGAAGTCCAGAGAAGCCCAATCCGCTGAAGGTTGTCCCCGCCTTTCCAAAGCTCAAGTTTGATGAACCGATGCATGTTCGCTGGTCGTCCAGTTTGCAACGTTACATAGTTTGTGAATTGCGAGGAAAACTATGGAGCTTTTCTGCAGATGAAAATGTTTCGCAAGCAGACCTGATGGTCGATCTTAAGAGTGAGTTGAAGTCGTTTGATCCGCAGCGTAGCACTGGAGTCCAGGAAGTTTATTCCATTGCTTTGGATCCCAACTTTGAATCGAACCGTTTCATTTATGTTTGTATGGTATTGGGGAGCAAGCTTGGAAAGCCGTTGGAAGATGGAACGCGCGTGTCTCGGTTTCGAGTCACGGACGATAACACGCCTCGCATTGATTTGAATTCCGAACTACCGATCATTGAATGGCTGGCAGGAGGTCACAATGGTTGCGATCTTGCGTTTGACAACAGCGGCTGTTTGTTGATCAGTACTGGCGATGCAACTGAGCCCAGTCCACCGGATCGCCTAAAGACTGGCCAAGATATCTCCGATTTGTTGGCGAGTATTTTGCGGATCGATGTTCGCGAGGCAACGCCAGAACAGCCTTACAAAATACCGGAGGACAATCCGTTTCAGCATGTTCCTAATGCCAGAAAAGAAGTGTGGGCCTTTGGGTTTCGCAATCCCTGGCGGATATCGGTCGATCGCGTCAGCGGCGCGTTGGTTGTCGGCGATGTGGGCTGGGAGAAGTGGGAGATGATCCATCGCGTTGAACGAGGCAGCAATCATGGTTGGAGTGTTCGCGAAGGACGAGAGCTGATTCAAGCGGATGCGTTGCTGGGACCAGCCGATGTTGTGCCGCCGTGGATCGAACTTTCGCATGCAGAAGCCGCTTCGATTACAGGTGGTTTTGTTTATCGAGGCCGTAAGCTTCCGTCTTTTGTTGGACAGTATCTATTTGGTGATTGGGTGAATGGGCGAGTTTGGGGAGTGCCCATCGATGGAACGCAAGCTGAGCATGAAGTGGCCAGCACAGCTCTTCGCATCATTGCGTTTGAACCGGATGCGGACGGAGAACCGCTGGTCGTGAACCATCTCAGCGGAACAACACTTTTTCGGCTAGTGCCAAACGATCAGTACGAGCGTGAGTTGAATGAGAGTCGAGGATTTCCCAGAAAGTTGAGCGCAACGGGGCTGTTTGAAGATGTAAAGCAGCAGACACCCAAGGAAGGTGTCTTGCGATTTTCGATCAATCAGCCGATGTGGCAGGATGGGGCAACGGCAATGCATTATTTGGGCTTACCAAGTGATTCTACAGTGACCGTTTATGATTCGCCGCAGCCCCTGGCGCACATGGCGATGTTTGCCAGCCGCTTACATTATCCTGTGGGAACCGTGCTCGCAAAAACGTTGCGTTGGAATGGGCTCTGCATCGAGACACAGTTGCTCCACTTCGACGGGATTCGTTGGCAAGGTTACAGTTACTTGTGGAACGCAGAACAAAGTGATGCGGAACTTGTTCCTCGCGAAGGGAAAGAAATCGTTTTGGGGACTTCCGATAAGAAACGCTGGCGTATCCATAGTCGCAGCGAGTGTTTTCAATGTCACAATCCTTGGCCAGAGACAACGTTGGCCTTTACTCCCGAGCAATTGCATCAACCGGAGCTCGGTGAACAATCGGTTTGGAATCAATTGCAACGTCTAGGTTATGTCAAAACGCTGAATAGCAATCGGGAACCCGTGCCTGCCGATCGCTGCGTACGAGTGGCTTTACCTCGTGAGGCGAATGCGTCTGTTGAGCATCGAGCGCGCGCGTATCTGCATGTGAATTGTGCACACTGTCACCAATTCGGGGCTGGCACAGGCGTGGCGATTGACTTGCGAAGACCTAATTCGGAAGCCGAACTCAAGATGATATCCGTAAAGCCTGAGAAGGGAACGTTTGGTTTCAAGGATTCACAACTCGTCGATCCGGGGGAATCCGCGAATAGTATCCTCACCTATCGTATAGCCTCATCTTCAGTGGGGCATATGCCGCATATCGGAGCACGCGAGGTTGATTTTGCGGGTGTGGCCTTAGTGGCCGATTGGATTGATGGATTAGCAGTTGGAGCCGCAGTGAATTCGGAAACGGCGAATCAATCGCCGAGTGAATTGGCGAATGAGCTTATTCGCTCCAACGCCACCAGTAACACTCGCGATGCAAATGCTGACGAAGCGCGGCGACGCACTGCATTAGAGCTTGCCATTCAACTTGCCAAGCACAAGAACAACGCAACGCCAAAAGGAAACGCCCTACTTTCAAACGAATGGTTGCAACAATTAGCCAAAGATAGTGATACGGTTATCAGTAGCTTATTTGAGGCCCATATTCCAGAAGAAAATCGACTTAAACGGTTGAGTGTGGGATCGCGTTGGAGCGATATTGCGAACTTAGATGGTGATGTGGTGCGCGGCGCCAAGTTGTTTCGCGATCCCAATCGATTTCAATGTGCACGTTGTCACGAAGTGGAGAAAGAAGGTGGCCGTATTGGCCCCAAGCTTGATGCCATTGGACTTAAATCGGCGAAGTCGCAACTCTTTGAAGCGATCGCGGAACCATCACGAACGGTCGAGGTCAAGTATCAGACACTTCGAGTAATGACCGAAGATGGCAATGTCGTTACTGGTCTGCTTGAATCGGAGTCAGAGCAAGAGTTAGTTCTCGTAGTGGCCAACGGGGAAAAGATACGTGTGGCCATCGAAGAGATTGCGGAGCGAAAAATCGAGCCACAATCGTTGATGCCAACGGGGTTAATGGAGCAAATGACGGCTCAAGAGATGGCCGATCTGATCGAGTATTTGAGTTCACTCCGGTAGCTCACGCACAGACTTCACCAAAACTTCCACCATGGCTTCATCGCTTTTTCAATGGCGGCTATTGCTTCTTTAGCGACCTCTTTTACATATTCGTCCGAGTCGTTGTTCAATTCTCGCAATGAAGGGAGAGCGTTGCTCGCGTGTTTGCCCATTTTTCCCAGCGCGAAGGCGGCACGAAAACGGACGTTCCAATCGGGATGCGACAGAGCTTGAATCAATGGCCAATCGCCTAAGCCAAGCAAGAAGGAGAGTCCAAAGGCTGCGATGGTTCCTTGTGAATGAGAATCCGAAAGGAGTTGTTTTTCAAGTTCGCAATACACTTTATGAAGTGTTCGTTCGTCGTCGACGCCTTGGATCATTGTTGCCTGTAAAGCCTCGTAGTCCTCCTCTTCAATGGCGGCAGTTACCTGGTCGACAATCGTTTGCCGTGCAGACGCGTCATGAATCAGTTTGGCGGTGGCATCATCGATTAGCTTTGGTACTTCATCAGCAATATGAGGTGGTACGCCCTCCGTGCGGAGTTTTTCGATGATGGCTTTGTTATCCGACCCTGCATCGCGCAAGTCCCACGCATGGTGCAACATAATACGAACGCGTTGTTCCAGCGTTGGCATGAGCATGATTTACTCTTCCTTTACGTTGTGAAGTTCTGCCAGTAACGATTCTCTACTGCGACATGTCGAAATAAGCGTTCCAAACTTTCAGGCCAAGTTCATTTCCCTCGATCCCATCGATGAACGAGTAAAGAAACGGTTGACGCCAAGAATCTTCACAGTGCTCAAACCGAGTAATCTGTGGTGGATGTATGCGGAAATTACCCGCGGATTTCGGCGAATAGGGAATGGAAACAACTGCTTCAGATTTCGGTAATGAATAGCAGCGAATCTCGACAATAATCGCGCTGGTTAGTCTCTTATCGATATTGATGTGCTTGGCATATACAAACGAAGCGTATTTGGCGGTCATGTCGTTGGACCGAAGTTTTTGGATCCCATACTCGATTGGATCTTGCCCGGAATCAACTGATTCTATGCAATCGACTTTGATCTCGTCCGAGTCGGTCATGTAAACCAACATCGGAACAAGTTGTTCGTTTTCTGCCATGTTCCAGAGCGCATAAGAAGCAGCAAAGCCCGCTAGCTCGGCCGCTGTAAAGATCGAACCGTCATCATTGGAGAAATGCATGGTACCTTTCGTCCTGTTGCTGTGCCGAATTGATGGGGTTGAGAGCTTAAGTTATACGTCATCGCGATGATTCGAAACTAGGCCTTGAGGGCAGCAGGAGTTTACTCAAGCCGTGTATCAAGTTTGGCAAGCAGATATTCAGCTCTCGCGATTCCATCTTCCGTTCCATAGATTCCTAATAATTCGGTGAGGCAACCTTGTAAGCCGCAGGTGCAGCGTTGTTGATGAGCAAATTCATGTAAGCTCGAAAGCCAATTGCCCTCGAGACCTAATTGGTAGCGGCAGTAAAAAGCGGAGGGTAAGGCCCATTGATGTGTGGGTTGTTTCGAAAGAGCGACCTCGTATGCATCGAGTGCATCGGCATATTCATTACCTTCGAGGTGTGTGTCGCCTATTTCTAGCCAACAGGTCACATCTTCGGGATCATGTATTGCGGCTTCCGCGAACATACGTATCGAGTAAGCGATTTCCCCTCCCCTTCTCGCGGCGTTTGCCAGTGCGATCGCACTCATCCACGACGGCTCCTGTTCGTATTGTTGCTCCGTAAATTCAATGGCCTCAGCATGCCTTCCATTTTTACTAAGCAGCATAGGACGCAATAATCCGTTGAGTGGCGTGGTCCCATATTCGGATTCGAGCTTGTTTAATCGTTCCAGCAAGTGTTTAGCGACATGCTTTTCATCATCAGTCAGGCTGGAGTAAGGTTCCGGTATGCACATGGCCGCGTCGTAGATTTCGCGAATTTCGTCATTGAGTGTCATGGTTCGGTCTCGGTGATTGGCGATGACGGCAGTCGTGTTATGTGGATTGCGTCGCCTCGTCATCGCCACAGCCCATGTGAATTTCGGCGCGCATCTAATCTGTTTACCCACTGGCAGGGTGCATTAGCTGGTATAATGATACTCGATAGCGGAGAATTTTCGTAATCCAAAAAAGTTCCGAACGGACCTTACAAAGGTATCGAACCATGTCCATTATTCCCGATCCAAATCCACAATCTTCCGACAATCCACCGAAAGTTCGCTTAGCAGAAGGACAGCATGTCAATCTGGGATGCGGTACACTGATTTTAATCGCGCTGATCGTCTTGATTTTCGGCCGGAAAGGGACTGGTGACCTGGAACGTGAAGTGAAAAATCTCAGCTCCAAGATTGAGCAATTGGAAGCAGCGGTGAAAACGCAGACAAGTGAAATCAAATCCCTTGAGGAAAAACTGGCCGGCCCAAATGCAGAGCCAAAGTAATCAGACCTAAGACGAAGTGTGTGCGCAAGGGAAGCACATGATCGAACTCATTGTATCTAAGGAAAAGTTCATGCGGATCATTCTCCTCTTCGGATTGTGTTGTATTGCCTTGTCGAGCAATGCAGTTGTTGGTTCAGACCCAGACGCGACTACGATTGTCAAGCAAGCGATCGATGCGGTTGGAGGTGAGAATAAACTTCTGCGACTGTTTCGTGCTCGCGAGACAGTCAATGTCAGTAGCGATCCAGAAAAGAAAGTACCAGAGCGAGTTTCGATCTATGAGCCGCCGAAGTATTGGTGGACAGGCAAAAGCGAACGCGTGAAGAACGAAGCGAAACCCGATGAACCAGCGACATTTTTGGTGTGGGCATGGACATTAACGATTCTGACCGATCCTGCTTCGAAACTAGAAGTGCTCCCAGAAATTGTCGAGTCCGAGAAGGCGGTCATCGGTCTACGAGTCAGTGGTACCGTTGACCCACCCATGGATATCTATTTCGACAAGTCCGAAAGTCGTTTGGTTCGAATCGATTGGCGAAGCGACATATATCGCTTCAGCGATTGGAAGGAGCACGATGGGGTAAAGTACCCTGCGAAATGTGTCGGCTTCAAAAAGAGTTCAGGCAAGCCGTGGTTCTACAGCGACATTATCGAACTCGAACGACTGAAAGAACTGCCCGAAGGATTCAAACGACGGTAATTCGGGCAGCTCCCATTCGCCTGCGCTGCGCGAGAAAGTAGATGGTAGAGAGTTGAGCAGGAGAGCTGTTCAGGACAGTCTCTCAGTAGGCTGGGATCAACGCACATTTCATCCGAGTTGAGCCCGTTTGCAAATTCGCCTCCCGCCCTGTGCGGGAGGATCTCGCGCCTGGCAGGCTACAGAGCTCAGTCGGCGTACCAGCGCGCCTTCATCCAATCAATTCGATGACGCGAGCGCTCGTCGAATCGCATTGCGATCATATGGACCAAATGTGCCAACATAATAACTGAACTCACTTATCGCCTTCATGCCGAGCGCATATGCCATGTTATTCATGAGCGCAAGGGCTACCGACTGCGGCGAGCAAACGTTATTGCAGCCCAGCAGTAAATGCATATGGTTGGATACCAAACCTATCCGCGCGAGCAAATGTTGTTTTTGTGCACAAGATCGAATAATCATCGAACGCAGCTTACGAAGTACGTCTTCATGTACATTGTGCAAGTGGTCGCGATTCTCGATCACAATATGCAGGTTATGCAAATAGCGCCCATGATTGCTGAACTGCGGCTCTTTCAAATTGGCGGCTTCATCGAAAAACTGCAAGAGCTCAATTTGTTTTTGCACACGTAGATCGGCCATCGGATGACGTTGTGGTTGTTTAGCAACATACGCATTCAAGCAATCATTGTTTGCTTCCCCAACGCTCAAGAGGTTATAGGTTCCTTGAAAGATCTTGGGCTTGATGGCTCTCATCAGATATTGAAGCCGCCCTTTTACAGACCGAACCACATCGGCTGGAGAGACGTGTGGGCGAGTGCTAAGCAAGAACTGCAATCGTAAATCATCCATTTGTTTCTGCTCGAGTATTCGCACTGCATCGGATTCAGTTGCACGCTTTAGCGATTCGAAGATCGACGCTGGGACCAAGAGTTTTTCACGCATAGATAGAGTCAACGACCAATTCAATTGGAACGCTGCCGTGGTGTTACTTTCCGTGTAAATGGGTTGCAGTTTTACTTTCTGCATGATTGCTCTCCTTAGTCAGAAGTGTATTGGGTGGCTGATTTTATGTGGACGGGTGTATGTATACAAGTGGGTTGTTTGGTGGGAGGTAGCCTGCCAGGCGCGAGAACCTCCCGCACAGGGCGGGAGGCGAATTTGCATACAAGCTCAACTCGGATGAAATGAGCATTGGCCTCTCCCTACCGAGAGGCTGTCGTGAATAGCTCGCCTGCTCTCCTGCTTACCTCTCTACCATCTACCATCTCGCGCAGCGCAGGAGGCGGCACGCCAGTGCAGAGGTGAGCAGTTCGGGGAAAAAGAACTGGGGGGCAGAAGAGCGCCCCACCGAAAAAAGCAACTTTAGATAAATGCGTTCCCTTCGCACCAACCGACCCTACTCTGCCGGTGGGCTCGGGGCGAGTTCGGGACGTGGAGCACCGCTCCAACCGAGCTTCTCTCGTAAGGTGCGATATTCGTTATAGCCCGTGAGGTTAATCATCTTAAAAGCCGCTGGAGCTTTCTCGATGCGCACTCGATCTTCCATGGTCAACTCCGCTAACTCGCGGCCATCCACAACCACAGCCGTAGTTGCTGCCGCGCGACGCAATCGCAGTTCGAAGACACGGTCCGCTGTATCAACGACAGGTCGCATCGTTAAGGTGTGAGGACTGATCGGACTAATCACCACCGCTTGTAGGTTGCGATGCAAGATAGGACCACCCGCAGATAGATTGTGCGCGGTTGAACCAATGGGCGTACTGAGAATCAATCCGTCGCAACTATACGTCGTTGCCCAGGTCTCATCGACGAACATATCGACTTGCAACATCGTATAGGGGCTGCCCGTGCGCAAAGCCACTTCGTTTAGGCCGATCTGGCAGCAGCGGCGTTGTTCGCCTCGATACACCGAACATTCCAACATGACATGTTCGGTATATTCGCACGGGCCAGTGACCACTAATGGCCAGATACGTTCAAATTGCTCTGGACCGATGTCGGCCAGAAAGCCAAGCCGACCCAAGTTCACGCCTACTACGGGAATCTGGTTGTAACGCATCTGCCGAGCAGCTTGTAGAATCGATCCGTCGCCACCGAGCACAACCACCAAGTCGTTGTTGGTATCAGAGAATGGATACGAGAAGGTGAGATCGACATGCGCAATCTCTGCATGTTTCTCGATCATCGGCAACAGACGCGGCAACCATTCATGAACATGCGGTTTGTCGGGAGCCGCTACAACCACGACGCGCGGAGGGCGTTTTTGCTCAACCCAAGCAGCCTTTACAACGCCTCGTCCGCGCATCCAGTGACTCCCGCTTTATAACATCCGCAACCTCACCTCAGCGAGCCATTTGCTCAGCATTCATCCGCTGTTCCAATTCGCGGCAAGCTCGGATGATGCCATTGGCATCCAATCCAAGATCGGCCATGAGCTCTTCGCGTTCGCCGTGTTCCACGAAGCGATCCGGGAGTCCCAACGAACGCATCATGCGTGTGTCCCAACCATGTTCGCAGGCCGCTTCCAATACGGCGCTGCCAAAGCCTCCCATGCGACACCCTTCTTCGATGGTGATCACAAAGCGACCTTGTTGGAAACACTTCCCGATGACTTCCACATCCAACGGTTTGGCAAAGCGAGCGTTGACGACAGTGACATCCATTCCTTCGCTGGCTAAGCGATCTGCGGCCTGCATGCAGGTTTCCAGCATGCCACCGAATGCGATCAAGCTGCCGTCGGTACCCCAACGCACAACTTCGGCTTTGCCAAGTTGAATTGGATCGTTCGGTTTATCGAGGATCGGTGCATTGCTTTTGGGATAACGAATGCCGACTGGGCCTGGATGTTGCAACGCGAAGTCCAGCATCGATTTCACTTCTTTAGCATCGCCAGGTGCCATCACCACCATGTTTGGGAAAACACGCATGTAGGCGATGTCATAGGTACCGTGGTGGGTTGGACCATCGGGCCCCGTCAAACCAGCTCGGTCCATCATGAATACAACAGGCAGATTTTGCAGACAGACTTCCTGGAAGATTTGATCATACGAACGTTGCAAGAAAGTGCTGTAGATGGCCACTATCGGTCGCAAGCCCGTCTTCGCATGACCAGCAGCAAACGCGACGGCATGCGACTCGCAAATGCCAACGTCAAAGAATCGCTCAGGAAACTCGTCGCGAACCGGTTCTAGTTTGTTGCCTTGGCACATCGCTGCCGTCATCACCGTGACGCGTTCATTGGCTCGCATGCAATCGCGTATCGCATCGCGAGCATAGTTCGTGTAGGCAGGGCTGCCGCCACCGCTCACCACTTTAGGACGACCATTGTCATCTTCAAAAGCTGGAGGAGTATGGAAGAAGACTGGATCAGCGGCCGCTGGCTGGTATCCATGTCCTTTCTCAGTGACAACATGCAACAACACAGGACCCTTGAGGTCCTTAACCAAATTCAAGTACTTGCGAAGAATGCCCAAATCGTGTCCATCGATCGGGCCGATGTAACGGAAGCCCAACTCTTCAAAGAGCATGCCACCGCATAGTCCAGCTTTAACACCTTCTTTGAGTTGCGCCAGCATGCGTTCGGCTGGATCGCCAAACAGCGGCACTCGATTGAGCATCTTCACGACTTCGTTTTTCAAGCCGGTATAAAACGGATTGGTTCGCAATCGATCGAGATATCGAGCTACGCTTCCCACGCGTGGGCAAATCGACATTTTGTTATCGTTTAGCACGACGAGCATGTCAGCGTTGAGTTCGCCCGCATTATTGAGGGCTTCGAAAACGATACCCGATGGGAAGGCTCCATCACCAATCACCGCCACGCTCTTGCTGGCTTTGCGATTCATCAGATCGTCACCGCTCTTGAGACCTAGAGCGGTCGAGACGCTGCAACCGGCATGGCCCGTCATGAACAAGTCATAGTCGCTTTCGGTTGGGTTGGGATAACCCATCAAACCGCCACGTGTGCGAATCGTCGCAAATTCGTGATAACGGCCGGTGATCAATTTGTGAGGATAGATTTGATGACCTGTATCCCAAATCAATCGATCGGTGCGAAAGTCATAAACGCTGTGCAGGGCCAAGCACAGTTCGACTACACCGAGATTGGATGCGAAGTGAGCTGTGCGAGTTGCCATCAGGTTGCAGAGCACATCGCGAATTTCATCGGCAAGCTTTTGCAATTGCTCGAGCGACATATCGTGAAGCTGATGCGCAGATTCGATTCGCGACAACATTTCGTGCATATAGTTACCTGGTTCCTTTAGTTTTTTCGACTCAGCACATATCGTGCTAGTTCTACTAGCGGCCAAGCAGCGTTTCCGAAGCCTTCCAAAGCTTGCTCTGCTTGCCGCACCAATCCGCGTGCCTTTTCCCAACTCGCATCAACACCCAACAAACCTGGGTAGGTTAACTTACCGCGTGAGCTATCTTTGCCGGTTCGTTTTCCCATGGCGTCGGCGGTGGACTCGACATCGAGGAGGTCGTCCACAACCTGAAATGCTAAACCCAAGCTATTCCCATATTGTTGCAACGAATCAAGTTGTAAAGAAGTCCCGCCGCCACTAATCCCCCCTAACTCCAGGGAAACTCTGATCATGGCACCCGTTTTACCCCTATGAATGGTCTGGAGTTTTTCTAAATCTCCCCCTTCTTTCTCAGCCAGGAGGTCCAAGGCTTGGCCTCCGACGAGGGCTTCGGGCCCAGCGGCTTGGGCCAACCGCCGCAGCGCATCGGCAACAACGGCGGGCGTGAAGTACCCATTTGAATGCGATAAGTGGGTTAGTCCCTCGGCCAAAACCTCGAAGGCTAGGGCCAATAAGGCGTCGCCGGCCAAAATTGCGGTAGCCTCATCAAACTGAACGTGACACGTGGGGCGTCCGCGACGCAAATCGTCATCGTCCATCGCTGGCAGGTCGTCGTGGATCAACGAATAAGTGTGGATCATTTCCACGGCTACTGCTGCATGAATCGCTTGATGCCTGTCACTACCTACCGCCTGTGCACCTAGTAGCGCTAGGAGTGGCCGGAGTCGTTTGCCGGGGGCCAGCAGCGAATACCGCATGGCATCAGCCAAGCGGGTCGGAATCGCTTTACGGCTCGCCAAAGCCTGCTCCAAAGCCACATCGACTTCGGCCCGCATTTCGGCCATCAACTCGTTCAGCGAAACATTTGCAACTGGACCACTCACGCTGTGTATTCCCACCTTTTGAGGAAAATCGATTCAAGCCCGTTCTTTTGGAGCAGTTTTTTGGGACCGAATTGGATCAATCGTCGGCGGCACTGCGGCGGCGACTTCGCGAGGCCTGCTTCTCTTCCAGCGACATTTCCGACGCATCTACGGCTTGCGTCACCGGCTTGCCATCTTCATCCACGCCGCTGAGCATTTCGATCTTTAACTCCGCATCTGCCAAGATCTTATGGCAACGCTTGAGTCTGTCGATCCCCAGTTGGTAAGCTTCCAAAGAGTCCTGTAAGCCGAGGTTTCCCTGTTCCAATTTTCGAACGGTTTCTTCGAGTTGCAGCAACATGACCTCAAATGATTCGTCCTCGTTGCGATCTGCGGGCGATTTGTCTCGTGTCGACTTAGCCATAGCGGGTGACTCCTTGTGGAGGCATTGTAGCAGACTCGATTTGCGAAGGCGCTAGTTCAGACGTAAGATCGAATAAGAGGTGCATCGGTATTGTTAAGGCCTGCGTCCGCCTCGTTTAGCCCGTAGCCGCAGCGCAGCGTAGGCTAGGCCCCGTCCAACTACATAATCCCGAATCACTATTGTTTAACCCGTAGCCGAAGCGGAGCGCACGCTAGGCCCCGTCCCACCCGTGGGACGATCTGGCTCGACTCGGCGCAACCGTCACAACCGTTATTTTCGAAACGAACCAGCGTCCATGAAGATCACCTCCATCCCGCAGCTCTATCGCAATCTGCGACGATGGCAGGAGATCATGTTTGTCCTGCGGCGGTATGGTTTGGCGGATTGGTTCAGCCAACTGAAGATCGATTTTGTTCGCGATTGGTTCAAGGATGAGGATGGGGTTCCCTTATCAAATTACACTCGCGAAACCCGCATTCGCATGGCCTTGATGGATCTTGGTCCAACGTTCATCAAGCTCGGCCAAGTGCTCAGTATGCGACCCGACTTGATCGGTTCAGCGCTAGCGACTGAGTTACAGCAATTGCAAGCCAATGTGAAAAGCGATCCACCTGCAGCGATTCGTCAAATCATCGAAAACGAATTCGGTAAACCGCTCGAACAGATCTTTGCTCAGTTCGATGATGAACCGATTGCATCTGCGTCGATTGGGCAAGTGCATGGTGCCCGCTTGCATGATGGAACGGCAGTGGTTGTTAAAGTGCAGCATGCTGATATTCGCGCTAAGGTTCGCGAAGATCTCGAAGTGATGGCCGGGTTGGCAACGTTAGTTGAACGAGTGCCCGAATTGGCGTTGTGGAAACCGCGAGCTTTAGTCGAGCAGTTGTCGAAAAGTTTGATGCGCGAATTGGACTTCACGCGTGAAGTGCGCAATTTGCAGTACTTCGAAACGGCGCTTCGCAAGAACGTTACCTTTCGCATGCCGCGCCCGTTTGTGACGTGGTGTACGCCGCGAGTCATTACGATGGAGCGGCTAGAAGGTTGCTCCGTCATCGACTTGGATCGCGACAGTACTTCTATTCCTGCTGTAGCTCAGCAGGCATTAGCGGTGCGTATCGCCGAGCTGTACATGGACATGATCTTTGAGTTGGGTGTGTATCATGCGGATCCGCATCCAGGCAATGTATTGGTGTTGTCGGAAACGCAATTGGGGCTGATCGATTTTGGAATGATTGGCCGTATCGATGAGCGTTTGCGAAATCACATTGAAGATATGTTATTGGCGATTGCCACACATGATGCGGTATTGTTGACCTCGATTATTAAGCGCGTGGGCAACGCGCCGATTCAATTGGATGAAAGCGCTTTATCGGTTGAGGTGACTGAGTTCATTTCGTTTTACGGGGCGCAGCCGCTAAGTCAATTCGATTTGCGTGGAGCGCTGAATGACTTAACTGACATCTTGCATCAACATCACATTTCATTGCCACCGCAGACGGCGTTGTTGATCAAGATGTTGATCACGCTTGAAGGGACGTTGCATTCGTTATCCCCCAACTTTGCGTTGTTGGAAGTGATGCAGCCTTTCTTCCGCAAGATGCGTTTGCGACGTTTATCGCCGAAGCGAGCGATGTTGCGTATGCGTCGCATTTATGTCGAGATGGCGGACCTTTTGGAAACGCTCCCTGGTCAACTTGGGAGTTTGATGCAATTGCTTCAAGAGGGGAAGCTCGACGTGCACTTAGCGCATCGCGGCTTGAACCCTTCGGTCAATCGACTCGTGCTCGGCATGTTGACCAGTTCGTTGTTTTTAGGATCGTCGCTGTTGCTCGCCAATAAGGTCCCACCGGTATTGTTCTTACAGGAGGGGCCGTTTGGTCTGGAACGGCTTTCGGTGCTGGGCTTGCTTGGTTTTGTGGGGAGTATTTTGGTGGGTTTACGGTTGGTGCGAGCGATTTACAAATCAGGTCACTTGGACCGAGCTGACTCCGACACTTGATTCGGTTTCGCTGGCGGTGCTTCGTCCGTGAGCTTGCAGCAGGGATTCGATGCGGGCGTTGAGCCGTTCTAGTTCGGCCAGGACTTCTTCTTGGCGGGCATCGATATCTTCGACTCTTTGACGTGCATCGTCTTGGGAACGTTGAAAGGTGACCATCCATCCCTCTTGGCAAAGCGTGGGTATCGTCCGTCTGCTCAGTCCAATCGGCTTGGCAGGCATAGTCACGCCAGAGGTCAAATTCAAAGTCCGGTTAGCTAGGTCGGGTAGTTTGGGATAGGTGTGGTGACTTTGCGGGAGGCGGGGGCTTCGGTTACCACATTGGGGGATTTGTGGCGTAGAAAATGGGGGGTGAGGCGTGATTCGGGTTAAGGAAGAGGTGGTGGGAGTGCGATAACGGGGAGAATTGATTCGCAGAACCGGAAAAGTTGGCTGGACGGTCGGGAGCGCTTGCGATAAACTGCGGGACTCAGCCGAAAATAAGTTGGGTCTATGGTTTTTGGGGCTATTCAAAAATCTTAGGTTTATCGCTCTTGGGTCTCTTCGAAGGGTTTATTCGAAGGGGGCAAGTGGATCTATTTTCGGGTTTCCTTTCGCCGAATCGAGCGAGGAAACGCCCCCTCTTGAGCGATCTCGACAGGGTAATGTTTGGGTATCCGTAGGCATTTATTGGGTCTCTAATTTCGAGCCTTTGTGGGAGGAATGCATGGTCAAGTTGTTGGTCCGTGACCGGGAAACCATTCAGGAAGCGGTACGTCGTTTCCGCAAGTTGGTGGAACGCAGTGGTTTGAAAAAAGAAATGCGTCGTCGTGAATACTACGAAAAGCCAAGTGAAGCTCGCCGCCGTTCGCGCCTTCGCGCTGAGCGCCGTGCTTCTAGCAACCGAAATCGCCCTGCATAATTTTGCGGCTGCGTAATTTGGGACTGTCCCTTTTTTGGCGGTACCTTACTTGACGCGGCAACGATCTCGGCCAATAACTACGCATCTTGATGTTGACCTTTGCAAACCAAGGTGAGCACAAGAAACAACCTCGCCTGACATCACTGAGCTTGCCTTTTATGTAGGCAATACCATTTGAAGTCGGCAAACAATACAACGCTTGAAAAAGCAATAATTGTTTCAGTGTGTGAATCGTTCCGAACGATGATTCGAAAGAGTCGACACAGACTCGCAAGAGTCAAAGCACTGAAAACGTTTGAACCAAGAAGAGCTTCGACGGGTCAAAGAACCGAGAGAGTGTTAAGCACTTTCTAAATTGTCGAAAGGATCTTTTTGTGAATTCGAAACGGGCGAATAGCTCAGTTGGTTAGAGCGCTACTCTTACAAAGTAGATGTCGGGGGTTCGAGTCCCTCTTCGCCCATTAGTTTCATCTCGACAATTTCTGCCAGCAATTGCTTGATGCTGCCAAGTTGTTGCTCTGTAAGGGTTTGCGACGAGCTTCCGCAAATCACAGCCTCTTCCGAATCTGCCTCGACTTGCCCTAAACTGCCATTTTTTGGCCCACCATTTGGCCCACCGATTTCCGCGTGGGCCGGTTTTGTTGCTCCCAATTCGATTCCGGCTGCCCTGGCAAACGAGTCTTCTCGTCGCATCGCGTAATGCTTCATGGCGATTGCTTGGCTGTTACCTATCCATGAGCAAACGTCCTTTACTGGAAACTCATCCAGGAGCTCCGTTTCCCGGGATGCCCGCATATTGTGGAAGAGCTTCGGCCAGGGCAGGATATCTGCCTTCTTCAGCAAGCGGTACATTTTCCTCCGTAGATAGGCTTCACTTCCTCGGTTCTTCAGAATGACGAACTCCGTAGGCGTTCTCTTCTCTAGGTCAATCGATTCATAGAGGGTAACCAGAAACGGCTTGAGATCGACAAATAGCGGGCAATATCGTATTCCGCCATCTTTGTGGTGTTCTGTTTTACAAGCATGGATTCTCATCCTGCCGTTTTCCAGATCAATATCTTCCCATTTGAGACGCATCACTTCGGACGGGCATCTGAGACCTCCCAGGCGACTCAATGCAACGATGGCTCTGAACTCCGGATCGTCTGATTTTGCGAGTACCGTTTGAAACAGCTCATGAGTGATAAAGAACTGTCGGGATTCGTTTCCATGAACACTGGCTGCCAGTCCACTAAACGGATTTTCCGCGATGAGCTTGGCTTTAATGGCGTATCGGAAGAACTGTCTCGCAATTCCCGTTCTACGACGTACTGTGTTGTCAGCGAGCTGTGTGCGTCGTTTTAGGGTTTTACCGTCGGAGCCGGTCCGCTCCTTCCCTTCCTTTACATTCCCAGAAGCGGCGAGCCATTCCCTCCATGCTTCCGCGTCGCTTGCCGAGATCTTCTGTAGATCTTTCTGTTCTCCGAAATACCGAACCAAAGCATCGCGAGTTTGCTCCCATTTCGCTCTGGTTGCTACTTTTACGTTTCGCCTGGAGATGTACCAGTCGATGAATTGTTTGAGTGATTTCGGAGCTTGCGTCTCGGCGAGGGGCGATTTTGGGTCTGGGGCGATCAATCCCACACTCGTGAGCTTGGACCTACCCGTTTTGGTAAGAGAACGCAACCAAGCCGTGGTCGCTCCGCAGAACGGGGAATCCGTGTGCAAGCACAGAGCAAGATGCTCGATGTGTTTTCGCCAGGTCTCTGCTATGCCTGGTTCTAGGTTGCCCAACCACAATGACCTTCTTTTCGAATCGCGGTCGTAGAATCGAATACGATATCCGATTCTCCCCTTTGATGACTCGTAGGTCATTCTGGCAGACTGTTTGCTGGCCATAGGAAACTCCTTTCTTGGGCACGAATATTGGTGACGGCTTTACCTCGATTAGCAGAAGATGGAGGAAGCTCATGAATTCATGCTAGAACGCCCGCTTAAGAAGTCCAACAATCAGTCTTCGATGACTGCGTTGGCATCGATGAGCACTCGCCTGCCAGTACGAGTGACGCTCAATCGTTTTTCTTGGATGGCTCGATCGACTGTGCGAAGTCCAATTCCATGGATCGCAGCGTACTCTTGCCGAGAGATATACTTTCGTTTTATTAGTTCCAAAATGCGTTCGACCACTCTTTCCGAAATGGCATCGGCTAGCGTTTTAACTAGCTGATCATCATCGCTTCGAATGTTGACGGACGGCTTGGTGTTTGACGGTTCCATTATTGTGCCGTGCCTCGACCTAAATCTGCTCCCTTATCGCTGCTTTCATTCGGCGCACATCCTGACTCAATCCATGCGCGGATTTCAGAGAGTCTCCATCGTACGCTCCTGCCTAGCGTGATATTCGGAGGCAATTGGTTCGTGTTTTTGAGACGATAGAGTGATCGTTCACTTATCCCCAGTAAGCGAGCAAATTGAGAAGCATTAATCAGTTCGACTCCAGTTAAAGAAAACCGATCACTATGTACTTCACTTTCCGAATCCCTTCCCATGGCTTTCACTCGTCCTCTTCACTCTCTTGGCTATGAAAAAAGATCCACTCGTGGGCGAGCTCAAGCACTTTGGATGCGAGCGGTAGATCGTCACGGCCGAATCGAGTTGATTCTTGCCAAAGATCTCCATTCTTAAACAGTCGAATCAATGTGACCTGGTGTCTTACGCCATGGCGAGTCTCGTTACGCCAAATATTTGCCTTTACGAATCCCATACGGATCGTGTGCACTGGAGGACGCGTCATAAAAGGAAACTCATAAAATTACTAGTGGATTGAAGTCAAAAAAAGGCTCTCTAAATCGCAGTTAACCTACGGACTTAGAGAGCCAAAACCTTTTCCTTGCTATTTCACTAGCACTCGTGTAACGTCTCTGCCGGTTCGACCCTAGCGGGCACCCACTGAGGGGATCAACAGCAGCTACATTTCGAGGCCTGTGTATTGCAAGTACGAAACGCACCACAATTGGCGGCGGGTGCTTTCGCATAACCTTGTTAAAAACTAGTACTCAATCGGAAGCAGTATCGTGGTAGCGCTACGATCCCATTCTGTGATAATCCAGAATTTGACTCCGTTGCGAGAATGGTAGACCGACAACAATCGGCTACCGTCCCGTAAGGATTCATCGTTTAAGCCACGATCTTCCTCGCAGACATCTCCCCAATCACCGGATGCATGTCGCCGTACGGCTTCAAGCATTTCCTCTTCGGGAATAGAGTCCTCAACGCCTGGAGTACACACCAAGCTCCCTAAAGGGAATAGTGTGACAACGGTCCATTTTAGTTTCTGAGCCATAGTCCCTCCATTGCTGTACTCGTTTGAATAAAGGTTATTATTTTTATTTCCATAATCCTCCATTTGTTTTTTTGTTTTTGTTCGACAACGACGGACTCATTTCCAATTCGTTATCACTAAATGACACAACCTTGTTGTTAACCTTAAAATACTCCAATGCTTTCAATGAAACATTTAAGAGATCCGAAAGTTCTGTTTGGTCCATCAGCTGCGTAAGATGAAACCCCTTTTTGGAGAGTCTCCACGAACCGACGGTCCAAAGAAACTTTTTCTTGCCCAACGTGTGATCGTCGAATACCATCAGCTCCACGTTCCGGGACTTGAACCTCTTAAAAGGCTCACGATCCGGGTGTTCCACATAGGGAACGCCGCAAGACTGACAGACCCTCTCACGAATTCGTTCGGCAAGGAGCCAACCGATCAAGGATCTTCTTTTGGCTCCGGCTCTTTCTTTCTTTGAATACATCTCATTCTCCAGTCAATTATTCAGCGACTCCAACATTTCTGTTTGCCAGCCACTTACGTTTACAAGGTTACGGTTGCTCGATAAATCCTCCGCTCCTCGAGCGAGAGCTTTGGTCGGATTGGCAAAAAAGCCAGTCCGGGGGGAAGATAAACTGCTTAAAAAGTTGGTAGGTGGCGCCGTGGACCACGAGTATTTCTGGAACGACAACATACCGAAACGGTATATTGGCAACGTATTCCAGCGATTTGAGATAGTGTTTCACTATGTTTCCTCGAAATCGCGTTACCGTACAAAAGGAAAACTCTACTAGACCTTTCGCTACGCTATTCTTAAAAACCGGATTGGCAGCCAGGTCAATGACTTCCTGCTGTATCTTTTTGGCGGCTTTTGATGGACGGCTCCCAGGATTCACGTCTAGGGCTAGGTGAACTAGTTTTTGACCTTCACGATGGCGAAGAAGATTGTTAGTCCCTTTCGTGTATTCATATCCAAATAGCTCATCTGACTCTGTAAGTTTCAGCGGCTCGAATTCGGGATAATAACGCAACGTTGCAAGCAGTCGTGCAAGCGTGTTTACGGACCACCGAGACCCTTTTCGTGGGAGTCGCTGTCGTGCACTGCTAACTCGATGCGGCCTCTTTCTTAGGACGAATCCATCTATCTGATTATTGATTCGAATTTCTTGAAGAACTCTCTTTTTGGTAAGCCAAAACGTAGCCCTTGACAATTGCTCTATAGGAAAGGGTTTCAGTTCAGCCGTAATGCTCCAAGCCATCGGGGTCGTGAGGGAAAAGTCGAACACTTGCTTCAGGAGCATGCGTTCACACTTGCTACCACATAGGCGATAGAACCTGTTAGCAGACAACATAAGGGCTACCTCCTCTCTGAAGGTGATTCATCCACTTTCGAATATTCCTGCGTCGGAAGCTAACCAAAAAAAGCATAGGTGTTTCCGCCCACTTAGCGACTTTCGCAGAGGGGTATGGTCGAAGAGTCAATCTGTTTTTCCATTTCTTCTGCCACTCTTTCCCTTGTGAGGCCAGTCCACTAAGTATGACCGATTGCCGATAGCAGCAATTGAGATAGCTTCGGGTGATTCGGTAAGGCATCTCCATTCCAATACAACCTGCCAATACTCGACTAGGACCGATCATGCGCACTGTGCACTTTGGTGCGTCATTTAGAGACTGCAATGAACTAATTGCGTTTTCGACGGTCAACTCGGAATTGAGACTCCTCGCCATATGAACGATGGAGTCACGAGTAGGGAGTTCAAGCTCGATCGCGACATAAATCCCATTGGAAAGCAAGTAGTCAATTGTCTGCAAAACATCAGCATGTTGATAGCCTGCAAAGATTCCCAGTTGGATGGCGGTATGCTGATCAACAAAGTGGAGCTTAAGCGAGACTACTGCGAGGAACAGACGCATGCAATCGTGCTTAATAGCAGCCTGCTCATCACCTGTTTGTACGATCTTAAGGCGTCGCATGAAAAGGCCCTTCATTCCCACGGTTGGTTGCGATTCATTTGAACGAATCAAATATTAGCCTGGGCATTTGCGCATTGCGTCTCGTCCATGCGCAATCTAGGTTACGCTCATCACCGAGAAAGGGTGTAAGCTGGACAGCTGGATCAACGAAAAAAATCATCGCTGAAGATATCGTTACCTCTGGCGTTTCCTCTGGCGGAATCTCGCTGAGGTGTCTTCTTCTTACTTTCGCTTCGAGAAGACAGTAGGATGTCGTGTGATTCGGTGCAGGGAATCATTCCGGGTAAATTCGTGGGCCATGGCATTTGCTTACGGTCTTGATAGTCAGTTTCTGAAATGTGATATTCGCTTTGAGCTATAAACGGTGTACCGCTATACCGTGCATACCCTCGTCCTCTACCAGAGACTTGCAAAATGCTTAGTTCCGAGTTTTCCGAAATAGCATGCAGATCTGTCACTCGAACTCTTGGTTCATGCTCCGTCGTATAGGAAACCGATCTCCCTTGATTTCCCCGTGTTACGGTAGATTTTTCCACCTCCGTTGTTCCCATTAGCATCATCAACTCTTCGATATCCTTTTGAGAGTTGACGGAAAACCAGCGGCGAACAGCACAGTTACCTGCAACCGCTTGGTAGACTTTGGGGCTTTTGATCCACAGATCGGCCATGGATTGGTTTGCGAGCACTAGCCCAATATCGTTACTTCTCGCCATTTGGAGGGTAGCATCAATGCCTTCTCCAATAGCTCGCTGAAACTCGTCGATTACCAAGTGCACTTTGCACTTTCTGTTGACGCGTCTTCCAGCGAACAAAAGATTTTGGATGATAAACCGTGCAATCACAGACGAACCGAATTCTGAAACGGGAGATGGCAACTTAAAATAAAAGACAGAAGGCTTGGTGAACGCATACGCTAGATCGATTCTGTTTTGGAAGACTTCATCGCTTTCCGGATTCGTCGATGTATAGTTAAGCGTGTCGTAACATGAAAGCCTTCGGATCGATTCAATCGCATGTAAACCAATTTTTCTCATCTCCGAGCTCATTGCATTCTCTTCGTTCAAAATTTTGTCGACTTCGGTCGCAAGCTGCCGAAAAGACCTCGCTCCTGGATTGGCTGCGTTTATATTTGTCATCACCGTAGAGTTACCCATGGTGAAAAAGGCTTTCGCGTATTCAAAGCCGTAAACTAGGCCGAGTGCAGTACAGAGTACGTCAGAACGCTCAAGCAAGCTTAAACTGTCCCAAGCTGCGGAGTGAAATGGGTTGTAGACCTGCGATAGTTGATTGTTTTCCAGAGCAAAGTATTGGATGCTGCTTTCCCTTCTGAATTCTTCAACAGCAATACGAGCAGCGTGGTAAAGCTCGGGAGTATCGCCTTTCAGATCCACAATGACGATCGATGTATCATCGAAACTTGCGAGTTGTTCGATCAGTGGAGCCAGACCGACCGAAGTTTTGTTGTTACCAGTCGCTCCTAAAATATGCATATGTTCCATGCACAGCGACCGATCGATTAGAACAGGGGAATTATCTGCGGCGACGTTTCCCAGATGGATTGCATTTCTTTCCAGTCGATTCGACGAGCTGCGTAGGGAGCGAACCATGGTATACCAAGAACGACTGCTATCGACTTGCGAAGAGGAAGGAAAGAGCATGAGAAAGCGTGTTAGGGACGCAGTATAGAGCCCTATGAATGCCATCCAGGTCAATCCTTGTGCCGCATGTAGCTTGCAAAATAGCTTTACGGTAGGGCTAATGGCGATCGCCGCAAGGACACCGATCATGGCAAAACGAAGATAGAAATTTCCGCAGGGTGAAGCGATTAGTCCTGGCGAGATCTCGCCTGCGGATGGATAGAAAAGAAACGACTCTACCCTATCCCTGAAAGCCCGAACCAATGATTGGGGCGACTCCTTGCTTTTGGGTAATGGGATAGAAACCAGCACCAATGAGGCGAGAAGTAAGCCGACCGCTTCTAATCGTAAAGTGAAGAACACGACAATGATGACGATGCTGAATCCGATCGCGGTGATCATCTGGTTGAAGGTCGCATTCAGCTTTTCTTTCGAGTCGGTCCTTTTGCAATTGTTCTCATCGATCGAGTAGAGATAAAACCCAACTTCTACAGCCCAGTGCACGATAGCCGTCAGTGCATAACAATAATAGAAGAAGTCTGGTAAGCCGCGTATTTGTTCTTTGATGAATAGCACGCCTGTTCCGACGCCCAGAATCAGGGGAACCAGCACGTAATAGTGATGTCGAATTAAGGGCCTGAGAAACAGGCTTGTTAAGTAGAGCATGAGACAGAAGACGCTGAGTTGGGTCTTTTGTTCTACAAAATGGCTGTTATCACGAAAATCGTTGTGGACATAGATATTGTAAATCACTTGGGGAAGGCACAGAAAGCATGCGCATGCGATTCCGTACTCCCAGGTAAGTTTTTCAGTCGGTCTTCCGATTGCTGGTTGCCGAAATGAGAGTGTGTCATTCGGGATTTTCTCGATGTCGATTGGATTGTCGAATCGAAGTGACGGTATTGCCATTTTGTTTTTCCTTAAGAGGCATGAAAGAGTATGTTTTCTAGTTCTTTGGAAAGAACGAATTCGAATCTCGTCCCAACCGGCCAGTCTTTTCTTTTTAAATCTTCAGCAATGTTTGCTTTTTTGCGTTCACTGGTAGTCACGATGATTTGCACAAACCTCTTGTGCTCCATCAAAGACTTGAATCCGCTGGTCCCGCATCTTGTTTTCCAATCCTTGAAACACTTTGATACGATGTGCTGTGATGTCCCTCCCAAATCAAATCGCAACATGAATAGAGTTGGCTTCATGTCCACTTGAGAGAAGCTTGCATAGACCATTGATCGATGGTGCTTGGGAATCCAGTTCCAGTCGCGAGATAAGTCCTCTTGCGATAACAGTCTGATCTTGTCGTTGACCAAAAGGCATACCTCGGCAGTTGCCATGCTGATGGCAAGACTCTGGAGTCCTAAAGGTCGGGTTCTTGAGAATGGCAAAGACTCCTGCGTACAGAGTTTTTTTCCAGCAGAGAAATACAACCGCCCCATCAAGTAGTTGTGGCGGGTTAGCCAACCATTGTCTGCTAAGCGGCTCGACACTTTGGTCACAGCATTCATTTGTAAACCCGCCAGAAACTGTTTTTGAATCATTTCGTTGGTAATGACTCGATATCGACATACGCAATCAAGGATTGCACGATCCCGCGGGCCTAAACTTTTTTGACCGTTGACAGCTGCGTGTTCACCAGATTTCATAGGCGACCCCATGTCGTTGACACCACTGGTGAAACTTGCTTAGGCGCTTTGCGTTGTAGACACCACCAAATTCAATTGCCTTGACGACCGGTCCTTCATGTTCGACAACCAGTGCATCTGGCTTTTGCGATCCAACAGAGATGAGCTTTGATACTTCAGTGGGACGACAGTTTCTATAAGCAATATCACCTATCCATTTTTGAGTTGGTTTGAGCAATCGCGAGCGATACTGAAAATAAACTTCTGCTAAGCCGTGATCATGACTCACCTGGAGCGGTCTAATTGACTGATTCGGTAAGCCGGAAATTTGTCTCATTCGAGCTCCGATCCTGTAGAACGCCCGCCGCAGGATTCGAAGCCTTTTCCACCGCGATTGAAGCGAATTAGCAATACCATACGGATCAGGCGTGGAGTCGCCTGGCTTCCAGTCGACAACAGGCTTCTCTATGATCGGGGAGGCTCGCGAAGCGCAAGAGATTTGGTCGATCAATTTTAGTTCGACGAGTCTTCTCAAAACCCTTCTTGTATTCGCTACATCAGAGTTCATATATTGGTCGGCGATCTGATTGAACGACAAGACAGGCACACATGTCAGCAGACATTCGAGTATTTGACGGTCGCGCTTCCCAATTTTTATGTTCGTGGCGATTCCTCGCTTTGGCATGTCATTGCTCCTAGAAATGATTTTTTTTGGGCGATCCTCCCTGAATTTTAGAGTGCGCATTGGCTCAATGATTGGCTGTGATGCGCAAGTTGTGCACATCTTGAGTGCCACTGTTTGACACCGGCGTTGACCTGTCAATAATTGGCAGCGGGAGTCCATCTAGGTCTTTCCATTCGGTACGCCAAGAACTCAAGGGAGTATGAACAATGCACGAAGAAATCTACGAATACGAATTGAGACCAGGTTGGTTAAGAGTCGACCCTGAAGTTATAAGGGAACGCCTAAAACAACTGGGGTTTACGAATGATGCCGATTTTTGCAAGAAAATCCGCATACTCCAAAGACAGACTTTTCAGAGAAGGCTTCGAGAGGCGCAATTTCCTCCAGATGAGTTAGAAGCAATTGCAAAAGAGTTAGGAATTGAAATGGAGTGTTTCTTTCCTAAGACGAAATCACAACGTGCAAGACAATCGCTTCCTCAGGCACCTGCACCCCATGACTGGAAAATCACCGAGGTTATTGCGGTCGGATGTAAAGCGGCGAATGGGGTTGCATACGAGATCTACAAACTTGAAAGTACATTAGTCTCCAAAATGTTGGCGCGAGGAAAGTTTTATCGACTCGAGGGTGTCCGAAGCTGCGATCGTGAAGAGTTGATACACCGTCTAGAACGCCATCCGCGAATTTGCGAAACTCTCAACAGTCCCTTTATTGCCCAGCACAGGACGACGATCGCATTCGATGGCAGTTTAGCTTGGTGGACCCTTGATCGATGGGTTGAAGGGAAACCGCTAGATCAACTCACCGAAGATGGAGTCCAATTTTCCCTCAACGAAATCTATTCCATGGGAGAGCAAATACTTCACGGTCTCGCGGAATTGCATCGACATGGAATTATCGCGAGAGAACTTGCTCCTGAAAAAATTATCGTCGATGAATCTCGTACTAGCACGACGATCACAGATTTTGAAATGGCGAAAATTATGGAACAGGGTGTACCGTCCGTTTCTGGTCGCTGGAAAAGCCTCTCCCCGTATCGTGCTCCCGAAGTGATCGACGATATTGACCAGCCGTCGAAGTTTAGTCTTGGATTCCGAAGTGACATTTTTAGCTGGGGAGTTATCATGATTGAGCTCTTAACCGGCGCGACCGACTGCACACCTTCCAAGGTTGAGGCGAGGATCGAAAACAAAGATCTTGCGAACTTTCTTCTTCGCTGTACCCACAAAGCAGCGACCAAAAGACCAGAAAGCGTGGATCAGGTTATTGCTGAATGGAGAAAATTGGTATGACGATCGGTGCGCTGAAGAAAGAATCGCTGGACTCCATGGATGCGCGAGTTTTGAATCATTTGCATCGTTGCCGAAACGCAGGGCAAATTGCCGTGCGTTCTCCAGCAAAAAGCGATGATGACTGGTTTCGAATTCCGAATCTCAGCTACGAGCCGATTTACGACTACCGAGAGCTGCTGGAAACGATCCAATCGTCTAGAGCAAGGACGTTCTTCCATCTCGCGATATTAGTGTTGGGAGCAATTGTTGCTTTAGCGATTGCGAGGCTCGGATTCCTGAGTTTCTTTTTCGTTTGTCTTGTTGGATTGATTCCTGTTTACGTGGCACTTGCTGCCTCATTCAACCAGTGGCGCTCGGCTCTATTGCAATTGAAAGAATGGGAGTCACAAGTGCCTGAGGAACTTCCCATGGATGCAGTTCACCCTGTCGAGATCCACTGGTGGTCCTTGGTTCGTCAAGGGTATTTGCCTCTGGCTGCAAAGCGTTACTGGGACAATTCTATCGGCCTTTCAGGCAGACCTTGGAGGCTATTGCAGAATCAAGAAACAGGTGAGTACATACCCGTAGTAGACGTCAAACTTGGCGAATCGCCCCTGTCGAAGTCGATCGCCATGGAGTACCGGATCTTTTTGCTGGCTCTCTCGAAATTGATTCAGGAGAACGAAGGGCACCAGATACGATGGGGAGTCGTGATCGAACTTGGAACCCGAAAGTGTGTAGCAATTCCCCTGCAATCCACTGAAATAGAAAATGTCCCCGAATTAGTTGCTGCCGCAAAGAATTGGTTTACCTCTCATGACGTGCTAGAGTTTGTGGAACCGCCTCCAGGAAGATGTTTGAATTGTCCGTATGCTGTACGTCGCTCAGAAAAAGTGAAGCTCAGTATTGAAGGTGAAACGATTACTCCGAATTTATTTGATCTTCCCAAGGTGCTTCCCATTTTGTACCAAAGGGATCTCATTCCCTCAGAAACAGATCCGGATGTGGGTGAAGAGGCGACAGAATTCAAAACATGGCTATCCAATTCGCCAAGAGGCCATCGATCATTTCATTGCGATTGCGGCGATTTGTTCAAGTGGATACCAATTCACCAGCAGTGGATTCAGCATGTCGACAATTTAAGGGCCATTTATCTGAGTTGGAAAAGTCGCAAGTGAAACTGGTCGTTGTTTAGGGTTTGGAAGGTAGAAATGCCCAGTACCACGGTTTTTTCTTTGACTCTTTACCCTTTGCCTTTATTGCCTCGCTAGGCGGGATTTGTTTTCGTTCCATCGCCAAATGAATGGTTTTCAATTGGTTTGTGAATGAATGCATCGTTGAAAACCGGTCGGCTGGCTTTAGTCTTAGCGACTTGATGACCAGTTCATCAACGGCTGTTGCGATTTCCGGAGGGAGTCGCCTCATGGTCGAAGAAACTCGCGATGGTGGTATCAGAATCGATTCCATTTCGCTAATGTCGTCAACACCTACACCTGCCTGACCTCCAAGCCCATCGTAAGCGACTTTTCCAGTGAGCATTTTGTACAGAATCATGCCAATGGAAAATTGATCAATTCGAGCATCGACGACGGCATCACCGGCAAAGATCTCGGGAGCTGCGAAATAGCGATCGTGTCCATCTCCCTCCTGACGATACCGAGTTTTTTCTATTTGCCAACTACTTCCAAAATCGATGATAGCGATTGGAATCCGTTCGTGTGGCAGAATCAAATTCGATGGTTTTAGATCTGCATGAATTATGCGGCAATCTCTGTGCAGAACTCCGCACAGGAACGCAAGCGAATGCATCCGGCGAATCGCTTCCTCGGGACCAATCGGTTGGTATCGTCCGAGACGGATTTTTTCCAGATAGGTTTCCAGTGTGACGCCTGGAAACCATTCGACCAACATTCTGATTTTACCTCCGGTAACGTCAGAGTCGTATAGTTTAGGCAGTCCAAGCGTTCTTGCGGGAAGTTCTCGAAGAGCCTCTAAAAACTGTCGAGAATTCGCGTTATCAGTGACTTCAATCAACGTTAATTCGTTGACGCCAGGAATAGGCCGAACGGGTCTAACTTTCCACCGTCCACGATCTGGCAATGAAACATTTTCTAAGGCTTTGTACTCGTACTCGTTGACTTTTAGTATCGCCCGAGCCTCTCGGAAAGATCTGCCACTCATTTTATAATCCTTCCCAAGTCGTTCCCGCGTGTTAGAGGCCCTAACCTACCCTTTCCGATTACATACACGTTCCACCGCTGCACAGCCATTTTCCTAGAAGAATTCTGAGTATTTACACTATACGTACTGGCACGGCACGCGGCATGTGGAAGAGTCATCGGATGTGCCGCGTCCCATGCCATGAGAATGCCTCACTTACGGTGCCAACATTCCCTTCTCGACAAGCAAATCTCCGTACTTTTCGAGGAGCAGGTAGGCCGGTCGAATGGCATCTTCTTTATCGGAATCCAGGTAACCTCCGGCGTAACGTGCAGGGTAAGGTCCGGAGCCTCGACCTCCAGCTTCATAATAGCTAAAAAACAGGAGCAAACCCTGAGTTGCCTTTTGGTAATCGTTACCTAGTCCGCCACCTCCAAGCGACCGCAACCCAGCGAGAGAAACGGGGCCTGAATCCTTTACTCCGACGACACTTCCACGAACGATTTGACGTGGCGCGTGTTTAAACAAAACTCCCAGGTAGTGTTGGATTTTGGGGAGGTCCCGCTCGAATTCGACTTCCAATTGTTGTTTTTGTATTGCAAGTTCACTACGTTTTTTATCTGCCTCAGCCTGAGCTTTAAGCTCCTCAATCTTTGACAACTCTTGCTGCTTTCGCAGCTGATACTCTGCTTCTTCCTTTTCTTTAGCGATTGCAGCTTGTTCAGCAAGGCGTTTTTCCATTTCCTGTTTCTGAAGATCTTTAAAAACATGGATTCGCGATTCTTCTTCAGACGCTCGTTGGAGACTAATCGCTTCCTGGAGGGTAGTATCAGAAAGTTGCAACTGGTTCGCACTACTTACGATTCGATCCAGTCGAAATTTCTGATCATCGAATTTTGCTCTCAGAGCTATTGATTGTTTTCGAATGTCGGAGGTTTCTGTTGCAAATCGCAATTCCGAACTGTTCGGCGAATTGGCTGCCTCCACTAACTTGAGATGAAGTATTTCCATCGAACTCAAAACGTCCGGTAATTCGGCGTAGGACGTTTGAAATTCGTCTTCGCATAAAACGAAACGATCGACCAAATCCGGAGATGACGAAATTCGTTTTCCAACGCTATCTCCCATCAACTCAGCAAATCGACTCCTCAGTAGTGAAGCTAGTTGCTCAAGACTCTTTCGTTCTTCATTTAATTCTTCAGCTCGCTCTCGCCAACGAGAAGCGATTTCATTTCGCTTGCCGACTGCATCAGGCACCATAGAGGGTGTCTGAGGATCGATCAAATCCATTTCTTTAGAATTAAATTCCTCAGCATTTTCGCCAACTCCAGGCTTAGCAGCGTTGGCTTGTGTTTGTTCCCATTGACTGGTGATGCTCAGGAATATGCCAGCAACCGCAATAACAACGAAGAAAAAAAGACCGTAAAGGACGAACGGGTTTGCATTCTGATAATGCCGTAACATAATCCACCCTGAGTGATAGAACCGAGCAGTACAGGTCAAACGGACGATTGTCTGAAGGTAAGATCTGCAAAAACAAGAATCAAGCATACGCCCAAAGAATATGCTATACATGATGCCAGAAGCATGCCATGGGCGCAAAGAAACGAAGCCCCAATAACCGACAGGCAAATCAAAGCTGGAAGCCAAACGACCAAGTCTTTTCCGAGTACCTCAACACCGGAATTCTTAGTCGGTCTCTTTGCCGATTTACGGGACAAAACGACAAGCCAACAAGCAAGGGCAGCTAATAGGATTACACTTGCCAGCTTCGGTATGCTCACCCCGGAAAGGGCCACAGCATTAGCTAAGCTGAAAGCAATACCAGAGCCTACAAGAAAGCGATCTCGGTCGATCTCATGCAGGATATCTTTGGATTCGTTAGCAGAAACGTCTTTCCAATTTCTGAGTTGTAACTCTTTTTGCACTTCAGCATCGCTCCAGCCTGCCAACACAAATGGCCCCACAACCAGCGCCGGGTCGTCTTCCCATTTCTCTATGTCTTCAATCGTATGAACGGCAGTGGTTTCGGTGCTGAGTTGTTCAATGTCTTCCAAGTCTTGCTCGATGATTAATTCCCTCATCAACGTCCCTTCGACCACTTTTAGGCTGGGTTTTATCCATTCAGGGATAGAATCCAATAGTGGCATGATACGGCGCGGAATGACGACTCCATTCTCATCCCATTTTCGCTCGGAAGCGTTAATCAAATGCTCTATAGTTCGGACAAGTTTGCGACTACCAGAATGTTTGATTTCCCATTCCGTGTTCTCCGTTTTTTGTAAATAGCGTCCGTCCCAAGTGTTTTGCCAAGTGCTTTCATCCCAGCGCCTTTTTATCGTACGACTTCGCGTGTTGAAATCGCATACTCGTTCATATCGAACATATTCGCATGTGTTGGGGCCATGCCAGCTTACGTACCCGATCACCTCTTTCTCTGCCATCACCAACAGCTGCGAGCAAAGTCTTTCTGCGATACCTTCGAGAAATCCGTTCAATTGCTTAACGATTGCATTCTTGACCGTGTCGTTTGGAAGTGCGGAAAATTCCGATGTTACCAGGTCGGCAGGAAGCATTATGGTTTGGATTCCGCTCGTAGAACTTACCTCCTGTTTCCAGTTTTCCGCATGCTCTCGAAACGACTCGCGGTCAATTGCTAAACCAATCACATTGGCACGTACTTGAATTAACCCCTCAAGAAATCTTCGCCAGTCCCGTAGGCGAGCATTAATTTGCATACGGAGCTTGCGGTAAATCTGAATGGAATCCTCTGTCGAAAAGGATTTTTCGATCGAAGTAATAGGCCTTCGATATTCATCAAAGCTGCGATTCAGAGCTTGGCGAAGTTCTTTCAAATCTTCCAGCATGCGTTGCTGGGCAGGAAGTAACTCCTGAAGAGCCAGCTGAAAACGTTGGCTCTTCGGTAGAGTTTCTCTAAGAAAATGGTTGTCAATTCGGGAATCGGACTGGAACCGATCTAGCGGACTTTGGGGTCGAGTCTGCATGAGTTCTCATTGTGACCAAAACAGAAAGTGATTCATTCAGCAGGGACTTCACGATCCATCAACTAGCCTCATTGTAACCGAAACAAGCTTATAAGTACCCCTCCCGCTTTAACCAAGGCTCTAACAGAGACTGCACGATATCTTGTTGCGTAAAGAACGATTCGCCCGCCAATTCCCTTTCCAGAGAGGCTCTTTTCAAGGCTCCGGCTAGATTGGGAGTGAGTCGAACAGTTACCGGAACAAGCCCCATCGGACGGATTCGAGAATGCGGCAATTCTTCATGCGTTCCCTTGGACATTTTCTTAGATACATGTCTCTTTGAGTTTTCATCGACTTCGGTTTTCATCCCGTCCGTCAACGTCTTTTTCGATTCGACTGAGGTTTCTCGAATCGGCTTTTGCTCAACACCTGTTTTTACGAATTGCCTCACCAAATCGGAATCAAGAGATTGATTTGGAGCGGTCATAAGACTGGACGCAAGTGATTTCCTTTCTGACATATCCCTCCTAAGTTACGCATTTTTTCTAATCCAAACAAACTAAGATTTCCAGTATTCATCGGTACGATGACCTGGAATAGCCTCGGGGAAAAGCTCTTCAAATAGTACAGACAGTTCTTTTGCCGCCTCGCGAGCTGAGTAACCAGAATCAAAAACGGACCGATTCTGGCCGGGGGCATCGGCGTATGCCTGTCTCAAGGTTACTGCCGTCTTTGCTAACTCTAAATTTAATGCCGCAGCAGCCTCCACCATGTCGCGTGTTAATCGATAACCGCGACCGACCATACTTAGAACCGCAATAGCCATAGGAAGCCCCCCTCGAATCGCTTGGGCCTGCCGGACGAAGGATGTGTTCTTCGCCAAGGCCCTTGCTTCGAACATACTTGCTTTGCAAGGGATGATCGCGATGTCAGCCCACATTAGCAAAGCCCTACTCGTTTCAATTTGAGCTCCAGGTCCATCCGCGATCACGAAAGGGAATTCACGTTTCAATTCGGGCAATTCGTCAAGAATCTCATCCGCTGTTGGAAATCGAAACACATGAGCCTTTGGCACACTAGTCCTGATCCATTCGCTTGACGATTCTTGACTATCGCAATCAGCTAATGCCACACGATGCCCATGCGAAACTAGCCAAGCGACCAAGCTACCCGCTAGCGTCGATTTCCCCACTCCCCCCTTACTGTTTACAAATGCAATTACCATGCTTGTTGAATTACAATGATGCAGAACATCACGCAAGCATTTTTTTAGACCTGCATTCTTCAGACTTGGCAAGTCTTCAGCTCGACATCGTTCCAAGTTGACAAGCAATCTTGCTTGCCTGTCAGCAAGCAAACCTCACTAAGATAAAGCTTGCTTGTTTGGGGAATTAACGATAAGAGGCATCGGTATTTGCAAACCGAGCAATGACCCAAGTTGGGACATACCGGGAAACCGTGCACATTTCGAAAGTCCGGTACTGGGGAACGAAGCACTGAATACCGGTAAACGATGCACCACTGAGGAACTGAGTACCGGGTTCTGATGCATGATTTGTCGGCCTAAGTCCGTGAATTGATTGAGAAAAGGAGAGCAGTAACTGTTTTTAATACTTAATGAAGAACAATGTCTTGCAAAATAATCAGAAGGTTTTGAGCCGTGCTAACGCATCGAACCGAGCCGCGAGCGGTAACCCCAGTGACCGATAGTCTATGGAGTTGATGAACTAAACCTAGCCGAGTTCCCACTTGCAATGATCTCGGAAAGACAGATTCCAGGGCAAAAAAGCATCGTCTACGAAGAGTCTATCTACGATCGCAGGGAAAAGAAGTCCGTGACTCGTCGCCTCACCATTTCGGGATCGGATCGGTACGGCCTACCTACTGCGAAAGATGACGAAGTCCTGCTCGCCTGCATTCAACTCAGCAAACAGCAAGGCTTTAAGGATCGCGAGGTTCAGTTTAGTCGTTACGAACTGCTTAAGATCCTAAAGCTCTCTGATGACAGCAAGAACTATGAACGCATTGAAATGAGCTTACGACGATGGAAAGGGGTCACGATTTTTTCGGACAGAGCCTTTTACGACCACGGAGCCAAGAGTTGGGTCAATCGAGACTTCGGTGTATTCGATAATCTTTATATCTATCGAAGAGACTCCCGATCAACGGCTCTCTCAAAGAATCGCTCCCGTTTCGTCTGGAATGAAGTGTTTTTTGAGAGCTTCCAAGCCGGTTATCTGAAACGCCTGGATTGGGAGTTTTACCTCTCATTAAAGAGCCCAATCGCTAGACGACTCTTTCGATTTCTAGACAAGCGATTCTACCTAACTCAAAGCTTCTCGATCGGCCTACGCGAGCTCGCCGTTAATCGATTAGGATTATCAGGAAACCATAACACGGCTCAGCTCAAGCGCCTTTTGCTACGCGGATCAAAAGAACTGGAACAGCGTTGGAGTTTAGCTACAAAGTCCATCGATCAAAGATTTTCAAAGATCAGCCGTGGGCAATGGCAGGTCAACTTCTCACAAAAGCATCCACAGCAAGTTAAGCAACAGCCAACCCAATCGCATCATGAGATAAACGAACGTGATCAGTTAATCGCCGAATTGAAGAAACGGGGTTTGAAAATTAACCTGGCCAGAGAGCTAACAAGATCGTCCGACTATGCGACCATACGCAAGATGATCAGCCTTTACGACTGGTACAACTCCCAGCAGCAATTGAGAGGCATTGGATTCCTTGTTGAATCCATCAGAAATCCAGATCGCATCGATCTACCCAAAGAATTTGCAAATCAGAACTCATCAACGCAAATCCATGCCATGGGAAAATCCCGTAAATCGTCTACACGGTTTTTACAGTCGCCAACTGAGTACAAAGCTGATCAGATTTACAAAATGCGATACAAAGCCTTTTTGGAGTTTTGGGGGGGACTCTCCGAAGATCAAAAGGAGGCGTTCGAACGAGAGAGTATGGCAGCTAGCGTTCCCAGTGTAAGAGATGGATTGATGCGAGCCATGAACCTTCACCCAACCATTTACGATCACTACAGAATGAAAATATTGATGGATCATCACGAAAAAATCCAGGGGAGAAAAGGCTAAAGGAAACGTGTAAGGGCCCCCCCTGGATACGAGATCAGATTATCTAGCTCATGGTCATGAGTTCGTCGGAATCGCGACGGTCATCGAAATCGGTTTCTCGGCTATCACTTAGCTGTTCGGAGATCCAGGATGACGCTTGCCGAATCACTTGAGCCAAGTCCTCCTCGTTGTCCGAGAAGAAGTTGAGGGAGTACCCCTCCCGCCCTGTCGACTTGGCTTTCCATGCGCGACTAAGCGAGAAATCAAAATACTCGAATCCGCTGGGAGCCTGCCTCCTCCAAACCGATGCGGCAATCGCACCTCGTCGGAAGACCTTTTCAGGTCGAGCGCTGGTTTTTTCCTTTTTTTCATTCATCGTTACCTCCTGATGATGTTGCTATTTCCTAGTCAATTACCACGAAATCCTGTAAAAAGTCAACAAAACGGTCGTTCTACCTGGGTGCCCCCAAAGGGGGGGGTTGCGAATGGGTTGGAAGTTGCCCATTATTGAAGGATAACTCAGGGCTGATACGGGTCAGGAAAGGTAATCCATCACGAGTGAAAGTAGCGAGTTAGCACGTGCCAACCAGAACATTCCGACATAGATCATATAAATCTAAAAATGAGTCATTCGTGAAGGCAGGGAGCGAATCTTCGGGCAACACCGGTTCGTCGGGGCGTGGTGCTATTAGTGGAAAGAGCCGATCACTTTCTAGGAGAGTCAGGCTCCTTATCGTGATCGTCAGTATCTACTCGTTCATGCTCGCAGTCGGTCAAAAAGATGCGCGTGCTGGGTTTATGCTACCCGGTAATGATCCAAACCATATTGCGATAGGTTCTAATTTTGAATTCGTGGGTTGGGTCGAAGGTACAAATTCTTCTAACCAAACGGCCTTCAGGCAAAGCATTAGCCTGATTGATCCAGAATGGGGCTTAGCAACAGTACATGGTTTTCTAGAGAATGATGCCGACCCTAACTCAAGATACACCAATATCAGAGTAGGATTCGGCTCTAATTATTTCAACAATCCAGGAGAATTTCAATATGCTGCCGAAGTAATCTTTCATCCAACGAAAGATCTTGCCTTGGTTAGATTCGATAATCCATTTACAACCATCACACCAGTTCAAAGATATCTGGGCGATGTGCAAGTTGGTGATGAAGGTTACCTCGTTGGCTACGGAAACAGGCAATACGTGAATGATCCTATTGCAACCTTCACTGGCGACAGACGAGGTGGTTTCGATGTGGTAGAAAATTCAATTTTTACCGATCGATTTCGTACTAGATTTAATGAAAGTTTCGAGTCAGGCTATAGAGTCTTTGAAATGGGTGGCAGAAACGGTGATTCTGGCGGAGCATTTATTTATAATAATCTTCTAAGTGGAGTGATTGATTCCGCTAGTTTATCAAATACATTCGGAGCCAGCACTTTCATTAACAGATTAGACAATACTTGGATTGACTCACATGTTACGTCTGTTCCTGAGCCCTCTTCTTTTTTGCTTATTACTATAGCATCAGGTACTTTATTTAGGTTTCGCAGGAGATTTATAAAATAGTTATTCTATTTCTCCTGTCAATATTGCATTAGCAACATCACTATACACGTCCCTGACTCCAACTCTCATCATGCTCACCGCCCCAATACACCCAATACTCATGAGCGTCACAAGCAGCGCATATTCAACCATGCCTGCACTTCGCTCTGAAATGCCTGATCTTTTGCGGCAAGAGTACTCGCTCTTGACGCTAAGCTAGATTATACTTATTAGGATTTCTAGTGCTGGCGAATTAATCCGCAGATGCGGAGTTATTGGCCTGAAAGGCTAAAGAGCTAACCGATCAACTGTCGAAAGTCATCAATGTAACAGCTAGGCAAACAATGCTTCTCACGGGCGAGAGGCTATTGGTTTTTTGAGAGCTTGATGTTCATACTCTCAAATAGGTTGCTGTTGTTGATGTGTAAGACAAGGAGTTTGTCATGAAAAAGTATTTTCTTATTTTCTCTACGATGATTGCGTTAATACTCGCAGTCGGTCAGAAAGATGCGCGTGCCGGGTTAATATTGTCAATGACGAATGATCCTACGCATATCGCAATGGCTGCGGATCGTGATTACGTCATGCCTTTCATGCGTGGATCAGATCAATTCAATCTTGAATTTGGCGGTAGCATTACTATCATTGACGATGGTCGTTGGGGATTAACAGCAAAGCATCAAGTTCTCCAAAACTTTAACAATCTTAACAGCACGTATAACAGCTTCGCAGCCTTACCCGGTGACAAGGTAATCTTCAGCGTTGATGGCAGCATTAACACCGACGGGAAATTCACCGTACAAGAAGTTTTTGTTCATCCCACCAGAGATCTCGCGTTAGTATACTTTGGAAACCCAGTCGCAGGTATCAACCCAGTTCAACGTTTCACGGGCAACGTAACCGTTGGCATGGAAGGATATAACGCAGGGTTTGGTGTCAGAGAATTTGTTAACGATACCAATCCTCCTGTGTTTACAGGAGATAGAAGGGCGGGGTTTGATGTGATTGAGACTGTAAATAATGATGTATTTAGAACACGAAATAACTTCACATTTTCTTCTAGTTTTAGGCAATTCGAAATGGGAGGAAGAAATGGTGACTCAGGCGGCGGGTTTATCTTAGAATCGATGATAGACACTGATAACGATGGAGTTCCAGATACACTTAATCGTGAATTGCTAGGTATCATTGCAGGTGGTTCGAACTTTAATATACCCGGTGCTAGTACTTTCTATCAAATGCAAGATAATGACTGGATAGATGTAACTAAATCCTCTGTAACTTCCGTACCTGAACCAAGTTCTTTTTTGACCCTCGGCAGCCTTCTGCTTGGTGGCGCAAGTCGTAGATTTTTCAAACGTAAGCGTTCAAACTAGGGTGTACACACATCTGTTTCAGAGTTGTAGTATCCCGTACACGCTAACCCATTAGCCACATCTAAAAATGCATTGTTTGTTTGTTCTCCCATGAAACTAATCGCCCCCATACACCCAATACTCATGAGCGTCACAAGCAGCGCATATTCAACCATGCCCGCACCTCGCTCAGATCGAAAGTCAGAGCGCAGCCCATGAGAGATATCCTGATGAGAGTTATCTTCTTGAAATATATCTCGCGTACTTGTTTTAAAATAAGTGCTTGAATTCGAAAAAAAGCTTTCAGGTTTTTCCACAAGTGTTTTCGGTTCAGCCTCAACTATCATCTTCTCAAACTCATACGCATCTTTAATGTTCGATACGAATTCAAGTTTGAATGTGTCAGATTTTACTGTATCAGACTTCACTGTGAAATTCTTCTGTTTGTAATTATTATTTCTGTGATTCTTTACTAAAAACATCTTTCCCCCGATCACGTAAAAAAATAAATGGGAGTGCTGCAAATACAAACAACCGTATTGCATCACGCCCTGAAGAGACGTCGTCTCCTCTGTGACATGCATGACCAGATGCGAAAAAGCTCACAACACATCAGCTCAACGCTATTTCTCCAACTCCTTCCGCCGAACGAAGAACAGCGTGGCTAAACGGGCAGGTGTGATTTCTTAGGATTTTGCGTTAAAGGAACTGCGAGTAGATTCAATCGAAGTGTTGCGAGCGTCGGTAAAGCGGAGAGCAACTCGCCCACCGTTGTGTCTTCCACGGCGCGAGTTGCTTTCGTTACCGGATCGATGCGGTGTTTCACGTTAGGTCTTTCTTTTTTGGGATGGTGATAATCTCCTGGCTGTCGACTGAATCTCCAGGTCTTATGTCTCCAAGGCCGACGTCCGTAAACATGTGACGTACATCTGAAGCAAGGAACGCGATAATTGCCATGTCATACGGCTCAAAGACCGATGTCATGCGGCCATTTGCTGATCGTTTTCGAAATTTGACCGCGTAGGTTTCTCCTGGGCCGATGTGGTACACAACTACCTCAATTTGATTAAGCTGCCGGAAGTATATTGGTTTTTTCATACGAATCTCCTGTTGTTTTGATTTGTTGTGACTCAGGATTCGAACAGTGTGATTTAATTCCCACATCTTTCTACTTGGCTTTTATAACGATCTGTGTTAAACGGATCGGGTAGGTGAGAAATCACCGGTCGTCATGCAGATTTGCAAACGCAGCTTCAGAGGTGATACCGATGGTGTATTCACCAAGGAGCACGCTGACGTCAACGATTGGAGCAGTAACGTCCGGTAAACTGAACCTCATTAGTTCAGCTAAGGATTTCGGGTTCGCTACCCGATTGGTTACGGCTCTTCGAGCTGGATGCATCGAGAGGTGCTCGTCCAGATCAAAGGGGGCTCGTCGGAGTAACTCCTGTATGCCACAACTCATTTTGTATTTGAGTTGAGGTGAACATGGCACAATCCCGTCGTTCTATCCTATAACCCTTTTGGTTATCGCCTGTCACATGGCTGTATCGTGATCGGCAATTCTGATCTTTTTGATCCCAAATTAGAGTACGGGCGAGGCGGACAGTCTCAGCTTTGATGCTTCAAGAGCATCGGCTGAGTCGTCAGCAACAAAGCGGGTGAAGCACATGGATGCGTAATCCCGTCATGGGGGCTGTGGGCTTGTCGTAAGACGAGTTCCTTCAACCATGCTGGCGTGGGGAGCTGCGAACCTGGCGACAGGTCGCACCGAGTCCAACAGGCTCGGAGACTGGTCTAAACAACCAGCTGCGAATAGCTCAACCATGAGAGGCCCAACCAAACAGGTAAGGTAGGGCTTGCCAGTCAGTTTTCTAGGAGACGGTGCCGAACCGTGAATAGTCTCGAAGCTGATGCAGGAAAGCATCAACGGGTACCCCAAGCTTCTGCGTTCGTAGGGGGAAATCAAGCTATGGCTTGGAAACTATGGCGATCCGGAAGGACGCACATATCTTCGTAGACTGAGGGGTAAAACCCTCTAACGACGTGACCTAGAGAATGATGTTGCTGACTAACGCTGGAACCTCTGCGGCTGCCGGAGTAGCGATCCGGTGCCTAGGCTTGTTACCTAGGTGATTCAAAGGCCGTAGTGGGGGAGTGTGGTCCAAGTAGAAGTCTCCGGAAGGAGAGCGATGATTCCATGGAAGCATGGAACTTGAGATGCGAATAAGCATCATCAAGCGCGGCTGGCTGTCGCGGCTCGTTTGCTGTGACCCCGAGTCATGATCGGGTTAGCAACAACGAAAGGACCGAGGAGCATTTAAGCTCCAATCGTTGGCGTGTTTTGCGGAGGCCTAAGGGCCTCCGTGAAACTACCGTGGTAGGCAGCAGATGCGGTTTCATTAAATAACTTCGGGAGGAGTTATTTGCTGAGACAAGCACTCAGACGGCGAACACTCTAGCTGCGTCTTGCAGTTGACGATGTGTTCGACGAAACGGTTTTAGCGCGGGTACTATGAATTGAGCGGGTACACAGTGGAATGCAGTGCATTGCAATGCGATGCACTTATACGCTGCCGTTCGATTTGTTGGGATTCAGGTGAGATTGTAGGCTTATGTATGGCTTCTCTCATCGACCGTATTTGCGCGAAAGGTTGCCCACCAAGGTTGGCTTTGGACGTTGAGCCTATCAATGTCCTCTTTTAACAAAAACATCTTGGAGGCACATGAAGTATCGTTGCATCGTAAAAAGTCCCGAAGCGGTCGTCCAGTTAATCGCAGCCAGCTACCTGAGGCATGGCTATTATTGGTACGTTACCGGTTACATACCCGCTGATAAGGACCCGACTCAAGTTGATCGGAAGCTGATCGAAAAATATCAAATTGCCGTTACCGAATGGGAACGAGCTCGAAGACGCAAAGCGGGTTTGGCGAACGCTCAATTCATCCGGTATGACCGGTGGTTCATCATTCTCTTGACCAGTGGGCACCATAAGATTCGAGATTCGATTCGAGATGGCGGCGAAGGTGAAAATATCAAGGATTGCCGGCGCTATCCCATCACTTTGGCAGGCTATTCGATTTCCTACCGGCGTAGCGGAGTGGTTCCCATCGGAGGACAGCATTCGTGGCATGCGCATGTCCGAATTGATGCTAAGACCTACTCTGCCCTTCGTGCTTATGTGCAGTACATCGCGGCTCACCACAATTCAGAAGCCTTAGCAAAGGAATTGGCAGCCATACCTTTTGCTCGATACGCACCAGTCAGGAGGCAATTGCTATGTTTGGTGAGACTAGTCAACAGGGTTCGCAGCCAACGTGGTTTCGAGTTGATTCCTTATTCCGTCCTTAGTCTTCGACGGCAACCGGTAAAGGTCTATGATGAACCAGCCGAGCCGTTGATAAGGCATTACGCCGAAAGAATTCGAACGGCGGTAGTGGGAGGGAGGTAATGCAATATGGCTCAACTCTATTTGACTCCTTTGTTTTGGTTGCTTGGAGCGATGGCTTACTATCAAATTGAGATGTTTGGCTGGGTGATGTTTCTGTGGTTATTGATTCTGGTTAAGCGTAACACGTGACTTCCAGACAATAGACACCCTTCTATCGAAATCATCCAGCGTGATCGGCGAGCTAATCCTCGCTAGCTCGGGCTCGACTATTGTCCGGCAGCACGCTTGGGGCGGCTAACGTAGGTATCTGCCTGGCTAGGCTTTGCAGCCTCATCTGAGCGTACTTCGACGCTATTTGAGTCTGTCGGGACATTCACAGGAACGGAGGGCCGTGTTCGTTCCTGAAGTCTTGACTGGAAAGCCGCTTTATTCTTCTCAACAAGAGTCTCGCCTAGAGTGGCGGCGGCTTTGATGGGACTGTGCTGTACGGGGACTCCATTAGGATAGAGGGCATCGCGAATGCTTCGCAGGTCCATCGCACATTGTTTAAGGATCGGCAGTGCACATTCGGCGCAATAACTCCGCTTAAAGGGTGTACCAGGCTCCTGTATTGTCAAGCAGCGTGAGCCTGGTCTTATTGTATGGTTCGCATCTCGACGGCATCGTCGCTCACCACGGGCAATATCTACATCAACATGTCGAATGACTCGCTTTACAGTAGGCATCCTAGAATCTCCTCTGGTGTCTTTGCTGGAAATCCACAACGAATTGATCCAACAAATTCGGCAAACTATCCAAGGCGTTCTCTATTTCCTCCAGGCTCCAATCTTTCCCTGATTTCGGTTTGCGACCAATGGTGCGATTCAAGTTGTAGTAGAGCCAATAGCGGGTTGCATTCCAATTATTTTGAAATCGTAGCATCGGATGCATTTTGGATACTTGTTGTCCTAGCCCATGGACTCGTATTCGATTTAAGGCCATCCTCACGGAACGCTCAACCTCGGACTTGAGACGCGATTGTGCTTGGCGGCGGCGTTCTTGTGGCCCAACGACCACGGTTGCCGATGTGGGCTCTTCGGTTTTCGGCTGTTCGTCTGTAACTTCCGGCTGAAAATCAACGGTCGCGTAATGTGAAACGGCGTGATCACCTAATCGCTCCCAGTCAACCATCATGGTAGCAGGGCCTACCGTTGTTTCGTTGTCTAATTCTTCCTTATCGAACGGTTCGTCAATTGGTTCACTATCCATCCCGCTATCACCATGGATGAGTTTACTCCAAAGATCTTGATCCTCGGTATCGAGTTCTTTGAATTGATCCCAATGGCGTTCTGTATTCATTCCTACGTGAGAAATGACAACGCCACGGTTATCAGGATGGTTGGGGCAGTTTTGTCGAATGACTCGCATAACGCGACCAACGAACTGAACGTAGGGCGAGAGGCTACGAAAGGGACGAAAGACGGCAGCCACGCTGAGAGAAGAATGATCAAAACCTTCTCCTAGCATTTGGACCTGGATAATCGTGTCGATCTTGCCATCGCGAAGTTGCTTCAGTACGAATCGCTGCGTCGTCTTCGCTTGTTTACTGTGAATATCCATGGCTTGGAAGCCTAGTTGCCGATAGAGCATGGTCAAACGCTCTGCGTGTTCGACGGAGCAAGCGGCTGCGATAATCTGATGTTTATGACCTGTAGCTTGCCGCAAGCGTAAACAAGCCTCTAAACTGGCTTTCGCGATATGCTCATTGCACTGATCGGCGAGGGCGACACCACGGCTGAACCACGCTTCTTCACGCAGTTCCAGGACTTCTTCCAAGGTTGCGGTTTCATTGGAATCTCGAAAAGTGAAAGAGATCTCGCAGGGGTAAACTTGGACCGCCTTCAGGGATTTTATATAACCTCGTCCCATGGCTCGTTTGAATGAATAGCGATAAATCGGTTTGCCAATGACTTCTTGGCCATCGGAACGAAACGGGGTTGCGGTCAGACTGATGATTTTGGCCGAAGGGAAGAAATCCATGAGTCTTCGCCAGCTGTTGGCCGCATTGTGATGAGCTTCGTCCAAGATGATCATGTCGAAGAAATTGGACCCCATGGCGGAAAGCCATCGATTAGAAGAGTTCGAAATCTGTTGAACGTTGGCAACGACGAAATGGCTCTGCAAGCAATCATCGATACTTGCCTTGGGCCCATCCAGTACGGCAGCGAATGGGCCGACGGGCGAGGGGCGAGCCACACCGGTTGAATTCCAGAAGCAAGCCCGATTGGCGGAATCAACCGCTTTGTGGATCGAATCGCGAATCGTCACATTGGGTGAAACAGCTAGCACGCGTCCAGAAGCAATACCAAACGGCAGAAATGAGATAAGGCCGGTTTTTCCGCATCCAACTGGTATTTGGATCAACACCGGCTCGCGTTCCTGAATAAAGTGATCGCGGGTTGCCAAGTAGGCCTCTCGTTGAGGCTCGCGGAGTCGCATGTTATCTGCAACGCGGGGTTGATAGTCGGCAAAACGAAAGAATGGTGGATTGTTGTTCGATTTCATGGGCACCTTATTGAGATACAGCTTTACAATAAATGCAGCCGAACCATGGCATTTTGAGGTGCAAAAGTCAAATGCGTGGGCGTGATGACAGCGCGATGCAAACTGCCTACAATCATGACGACGTCAAGTTTGTGTTTTTCTCAGATAACCTAGATACAGGCTAAAAATTCAATCTTCGACCAAATGCCATAGACACAAAATCGCGATTTGATTGTCAAATTAGAGGCTCCGAGCATCTCAACAACCTCTGACGCAAGGCTGAAGGGCTGTTGAAATGAAAGCTCCAACAGACAACACGAAGGAATCAAATCAAATGATGCCAAACCACCGAGAAGGACAGTACGTTAATGTTGTTGATGAACCCAATCTCCATCTTGATCGTGGAAATCTAATAACAACGATAGACTCTCTCCTCGCAATGTACGACATAGTGCTTTTAGAGGGCGAAGACGGTATTGGTAGGACCACTATCGCCGAGGATTTCGTCAAGTCTCACAAGAACGGAGTGATTTCAGCATTCATTCATCCGGCAACTCGGTGGGGTTATGATCCAGGTGCTTTGCAAGAGGAGTTCGCAGAAGAGATACTTCGATTCCTCGGGCGAGATATGCCGAATCATGACCACGTAATAAGTACGTCTGAATATCACGAGCTCATTGCCGACCTACATCGCAGGTGCCGGAGAACCAGAGAGCCAGTTTACTTTGTCATTGACGGCATCGATGAGCTACCCGAGAAGGAAAGTCTGCTTCGCAAGTCGCTTCTTGAGGCCATACCTTTCGGTTTTGAAGGCTTCAAATTTCTGATCTCTTGGAACTATTCGATCACTTTCGATAACTCCTGGCACGAACATGCAAAGTCATTCCCTGTTCCCTCGCTTAGCGACGCCGAGGCAAAGACGCTTTTGCAAGGTACGCAACTTAGCGATGAGCAAGTCTCGCTGTTCAATACATTGAGCCGTAGAATACCAGGGAGGCTCGCAGCTGTTAGGCGATTGTTGCTAAACGATGTGAACATCAATGCAAGCATCTGCAGTGTCGAGACTTTTGAAAAGTATCTGATTGATCTCGAATGGCAACAAGTTGCCATCTCCAGCGAATTGAATAAGCAAGTCCTGGCCATGGTTGCATACAACCCCTCCGGCGTGTCGATGTCGCAGTTAGAGACGACTTTAGAGGCAACTGCCGAAGAAATCCAACGATCTGTGATTCGATTTAAGTTTCTGACTACAGCTGGGTCGGTTGTTAGGTTTTCGTCCGAACAGTTCCGAATTCATGCACAAACAAATCTGCAATTGGAAACCCGAGAAATACTCAACAAACGTATCGATCGGTTGCTAGCTGCTCCCTACGAGCCGCAATCATTTGAAGAGCTGCCGTCTTTACTGGGTGATGCCCAGCGATACTCCGAGCTTCTCGAGCTGTTGTCCCCGGAGTTTTATCAAGCAGGCATTGAAAAGAAGAAGTCCTTGGTAACGCTCAAGCGGTCCAATGCCGTGGGTATTGCGGCGGCGCAGGTCGATCAGCGAGACGCAATGCTCCTGCAATTCTGCTTCAACAACAGCATCTTCAATGAGCTGTCAATGGCGGAGTTGTGGAAGGCTGAAGTCAATGCGCGTATGTCCGTCGGCGATTTCGGCAATGCATTTAAGGTTGCCAATTCGGCTCCTCTCAATGAAGACAGGCTTTGCCTACTTGCGCTTGTTGCGAAACTTCAGCAAAACAAACGGCGAAGAGTAGACAGCGAGTTGCTGGATTCCATTCGTCAGGCGTACGCTGTCACTGAATTAGACTTTACAGAGCAAAAGACAGTTCAGCTCGCAACAGATCTAATCGCTGTTTTGCCGGACATTGCAGTGGAGATCTCTAATCGATTGCAAGGGAGTAGGCAAGGCATTGAGGCAGATGTAGCGATCGCTTCGATCATTATGCAAGCAGATTTCATGGAGAACCCTGAAAATGCAGGGAAGCTTAGTCAAGTAGAAGAAGTTCGCAATCAAATTGTTTCGCCGCAGGTTCGAGTACTATCCGAAGTTGCCCCTAAAATGCTCGGAGGGGACGCTGATGCGGATGAAGTTATTCGTGAATCAGAGAAGATACAGTCCCTAAAGATGCGACTGCCTTTACTCGAGGCTTGGATAGCACGAAACCGTAAGTCGCCGAATTCGTCAGTCGTGGCGGAGCAAGCGATTCAG
>JAFLCP010000180.1 GCA_017303505.1 Planctomycetota bacterium
AAACATGGCAAGGAAGAGTGATTGAACTGAAGCATGGTGAAGTCATTGAGAAACATCGCCCGCAGCAGCGGTGGGTCGGTACTCCGGCAATGAATTCTCTCGCGCGTCATTTGGCAAGTGGCATGACCATCGAACCGGAATGCCTCATTACCGAAACGCGCCGAACCGGCGATGGCAAGTATGAGCTTGTTGATTCGCAGGGCCGAGTCCACGGTCCCTTCGAATCAGTGCTTTACAATGTCCCATCGCCGCAAGCCGTGCCGATTGTTCCCGGCGATTGTGCATGGCGAGCTCAAATGGAATCTGTCGACTTCACGCCATGTTGGGCAGCGATGCTGGTCTTTGAGTCGCGTTTTGAAGTTCCCTTCGATGGTGCCTTCATCAACGACGGCCCATTGCGTTGGATCGCCCGCGACAGCAGTAAACCACAACGCAATGGACGGTTCGATACGTGGGTCTTGCACGCTTGTCCCGAATGGTCGAAACCTCATTGCGAAGAAGAACGCGACTTTGTCGTGCAAGCGTTATGCGAAGCACTGCGTGAGGCAACCGGTCAAACATTGCCTGAACTCATCTCGGTTACCGCTCATCGCTGGCGTTATGCACAACCGACGAATTGCTTGAGCGAACATTGCCTGTGGGATGGCGAGCGCTTGTTGGGAGCTTGCGGTGACTGGTGCAATGGGCCACGCGTTGAAGGAGCGTTGCTCAGCGGCTTCGCGCTCGCCGGCCGCATCTTGGGCCATTTGCACGAGAATCATCCACCTCAATCTCACGACACCAAACCGAAACAACTAACCTTGTTGTAATTCGGTAGGACGCAAGCTTCTATTCGTCCATCCTCGCGAGATCGAATACAACCATCGCACCAGCTTTGATGCAAATTAGGCGAACACTCGAATTGTGTAACAAAGCGATCAGCGATCGAAAGGGGCAGCAAGAAAGGACTTACTGCACCCCTTACTAAAAACGCTGACTATTGTGGTTTCAGCCGCACACCGGTGGTCTCTGGCATCGAAGCGATACGGTTGATCGCGTTGAGCATAGCCAAGATAGTCGCTTCTACGGTATCGGTCGAAAGCCCCACACCGCGATGGGCGATACCATTGTATTCAATTTCAACAGTTACTTCGCCGAGTGCATCGCGACCTAAGGTGGCACTGCGAACGCGGAAGTCTTTGCACAGCACTTTGTAACCCGTGATCTTCTCGACGGCCCAGAAGGCTGCATCAATAGGACCATCGCCTTGCGTCGCTTCTTCGGTGTACTCTTTCTCACCATGCTTTAACGTCAAGCGAACACTAGGCTGTTTGCCTGAGCCAGCCACGACATCGAAAGAGACAAGTGCCCAAGCTTGTTGAACTTGACCGCTGATTTGTTCTTGAATGAGCGCTACGATGTCACCGTCGTAGACTTCTTTTTTCTTATCTGCCAATATCTTGAATTTTTCGAAGACGGTCTGAAGCTGTTCACCGGTGAGTTGATATCCCAATGCGCGAGCTCGATCGGAGAGCGCAGCGCGGCCACTGTGTTTTCCTAATACCAAGTCGGTCTTGGTCAAGCCAACATCTTCGGGACGCATGATTTCGTACGTGCTGCGTTCTTTGAGCATGCCGTCTTGATGAATTCCAGATTCATGGGCAAACGCATTGCGTCCGACAATCGCTTTGTTGCGCTGCACTTCCAACGAAGTAACCTTGCTAACCAAGCGACTTGTTGGAACCAAGCGTTGTGTATTGATGCGCGTGGTGCAGCGATAATAGTCTTCGCGTGTTTTAAGCGCCATGACAATTTCTTCAAGCGAACAGTTACCTGCTCGTTCGCCAATGCCGTTAATCGTGCATTCGACCTGCCCTGCCCCACCCTGAACAGCCGCTAGACTATTGGCAACAGCTAAGCCGAGGTCGTCATGGCAATGGGCGCTGATGATTGCCTTATCAATGTTGGGAACGCGATTGAGCAAGAGTTGAATGCGTTCATACATTTCTTGCGGCGTCGCATAGCCGACGGTATCGGGAATGTTGATGGTGGTAGCGCCGGCGTCGATTGCTGCTTCAACCACTCGGCAGAGAAAATCGTGTTCCGTACGGGCCGCATCTTCGGGAGAGAACTCAACGTCATCGCACAACGAGGAAGCTTTGCGAACACCAGCGACAGCCCGTTGAACAATTTCATCAGTCGTCATTTTCAATTTAAACTGACGATGTATGGAACTGGTAGCGAGGAAGACATGGATACGTGGCGAAGGCGCACCTTTCAATGCTTCCCAGGCCCGTTCGATATCGCCATCGTTGCAGCGAGCTAGACCGCAAACCGTTGCCCCACGTACCGAGTTCGCAATCTCGCGCACCGATTCAAAGTCACCCGGCGAGGCAATCGGAAAACCTGCCTCGATAATGTCCACACCTAGATCGACCAACGCATGTGCAACCTCCAATTTCTCTGCCAAGTTCATGCTGGCACCAGGTGACTGCTCGCCGTCACGCAACGTGGTGTCAAAGATCTTGATGGTCCGAGAAGGGGTTGAAGCGGATGGCTGATCGGCAGATGACATTTTCTTTCACTTTCGTCCGCGAGAGGAAATACTTAAAGCAACAAAAAAACCCCAGGGCCTATTGCTAAGCCCTGGGGTTATACGCATTTAGTGGATACGACAACTAATCCCCGGGACTTGGCTAGGCCAGTCCTAGTAGTTCTAGGCGCAGAATACCACCCAATAGCAGGCAATTGTTGCCGCTATTCGATGAGCAGACGTCGCTCAGGCTACCGTTTTGGGTGAAATAGTTGCGATTCATACCTATTAAAGTAACAAGCTGTGGGGGTAGGGTCAAGTATCGGCAGGAACTTGGTGAACGACCAGTAAATTATGGGTATGGTCAATCACACCGGTACCGGTCACAAACACCACATGGTCGCCAGGCGACAATATGCCGTTGGTCCGGCCCCACCGACTCACTTCTTCAAACAAGTGCGTTGGATTATCGAGGTTATCGATTTTCTGAGGCATGATACCCCAGAACAAACTCATGCGTCGCAGAGTAACATCCGAATCGCTCACACCAACAGTCGGTGTAAAGTTGCGTTGCTTAGATTTAACCCATGCCGTTCCGCCGGTTCGACTAGCGACGACCACCAATTTCGCACCAATCGCTTCCGCAATATTAGCGGCGTTGTGTGTCACAGCCGAAGTGATCGGGTGAACTCGATCGAAAACTTTTACTCGGGCTGAAGGTGGTTGATCTCGCAACAACTGTTCCGTGAATAGCATGATGCGATTCATGGTTTCGACGGCCTGAACAGGATAATCGCCGATGGCAGTTTCGCCGCTCAACATACAAGCGTCCGCACCGTCAAGAATCGCGTTAGCCACGTCGCTCGCCTCAGCGCGCGTAGGGCGACGATTGTGGTGCATGCTCTCCAGCATCTGCGTAGCCACGATCACTGGTTTCAGTTTTTCGCGACACACTGCGATAATTCTTTTTTGTGCAACGGGTGTTTCGGCCACATCGATTTCTACACCCAAGTCGCCACGAGCAACCATCACGCCGTCGGCAGCTTCCACGATTTGTTCCAATCGATCGAGCGCCTCACGCTTTTCGATTTTGGCGATCACCAAAGCTTGGCTGTCGAGTGAGCTGAGAAGATTCTTCAACGAATAAACATCTTGGGCAGAGCGCACAAAGCTCAAGCTGATGAAATCGATTTCGTTGCGTGCTCCCCAGATTGCGTTTTCAATATCCTCAGGACGCATCGCGGAAACACTGAGCGCCACACCTGGCAGGTTGATACCTTGTCGTGAACGAATGGTGCCAGATGTCAAAACGCGGCAAGTAACAGAGTCTTTGTTTTTGTCGATGGCCTGCAGCGAAATGGTTCCGTCAGCCAACATGATGCGGTCGCCAACTTGCACTTCATCGACGAGCCGAGAGTAGTTGCTGCACAACTGATCGGCTGCCGCAACAGTTTCACCACGCACGAACTTGAGGACCTTGCCGACCTCAACATCGATAGGACTGTCTTGAAACAAGCCACCCAAGCGAATCTTTGGACCAGCTAAGTCGAGAAGCACACCGACCGGCGTTCCAGTTCGTTCGCGAACTTCTTTGATTTTGGCGAGGGTCGCTTCAAAATCGGCCGTCTTTCCGTGAGCTGCGTTGATTCGGAAAATATCAACGCCGTTTTTGACCAGTTCGGATAGGGTTTCAATCGAGCTGCAAGCCGGTCCAACGGTTGCAACGATTTTGGTACGAGCCTCGTTCAAACTTGGACGAGCACTATTCATGGATTCACTCGCAGTCATGGGCACAATGGAAAGGGCCGGTTCAAATACCGGAGTTGTCGTCAACATGTTCGTTGTACTCGTAGTTGGTACACGCGGAAAGATTGCTTACCCAGATTCGGTAATCCGTTGCGAACCTTACAATAGAGTCACCCAGGCTGGTTAGCTTGAAGGAAACCCTAGCTGAACGTTAGCTTACAATTCGCGTCGCCCCCTATTTGAGGTCCGTTTGTAAGCCTCAATATGCGAAATTTGGGTAAAGCGCGCACCATACTGCGTGCGAATATGCAGGTTGTAGCGATAAGACGCTCCCCGAATGGCAACAATCTCAGGTAGAATTTAGAGCTCGAAACACAGAATTCGACATTTTCATCCTTTTAGCGTCATTACTTCGCATGAGTTTACCACCATGGCCGGAAGCGACTTGCGTCGTCATCGGAGCCTCGACGGGATTCGGGTCCTACTTAGCGCGTGAACTCGCTTCGCGAGGTAGCCGACTCTTCTTGGTCGCGCGTCAGCAGGCCCCATTGGATGCTGTTGCGCACCAACTGCGGCAACAATATCCAACGGTAGTCATATCGACCGTGACGGGAGACGCTACGAACCTGGAAAGCATGCAGCAGGTTGCCCGCTCCATTGCTCAGCAAACAGACCAAATCCATTTATTGATCAATGCAGTTGGAAAATCGGATCGTGGTCGTTTGCTGGATGTTTCAACGAACGACCTGCAATCGCTTTTTTCGTTGAACGTTTTATCTGCAATTCATGGGACAAAGTCTCTTCACGCTCCGCTCAAAAAAGCGAAGGGGACCGTGATCAATATCGGCTCTCTCTCTTCGAAATTCGCCCCACGTTTTTTAGGTGGTTACTCCGTTACCAAATTTGGTTTGGCAGCCGCAACGCAACAACTCCGTTTGGAGCTGGCTGAAGATGGCATTGATGTCATGCTTGCTTGCCCTGGCCCGATCAAGAGAAACGATAGTGCGACGCGATATGCAGAACTGGCAAGCCAACGCGACGTTCCAGAATCGGCCTCAGCACCAGGTGGAGGCGCCAAGCTCAAGGGACTTGAGCCGGTTTGGTTAGCGAAACAGATTTTAGATGGTGCAGTCAAGGGTTATCCAGAGATGCTGTTTCCTGCCAAATCACGCTTATTGCTAGTTTTGCTCGCACTTTTCCCTCGCTGGGGCGAGAGTATTTTGCGAAAGAAAACAAGCTGAACACTACGTGAACATTCGCAAAGAACATTTTCGTATCATATGAATATGTTTCCAAATAGACAAATTTACGTTAGGTGGTCAACTTCGCCCTGCTGGTGTTGTTTTTTGGGCGATGTTACAAAATAGACCATGACTTGATTGCGATCTATGGAGCGGTGTCTTTTTGACCAGACCTGCTTTCCAACTCAATATGTTTCCTTTTATGGAAGGTGAAGCAAACATGCAGTATTTCCCAGAAGTAGGCAAGATTCCCTACGAAGGCCCAAGCTCCAAAAATCCGCTTGCTTATCGTTACTACAACGAAAACGAAATGATCGAAGGCAAGTCGATGAAGGACCACTTGCGCCTGAGCGTGGTCTACTGGCACACCTTCCGAGGAACGGGAAGTGACCCCTTCGGCGCATCGACGATGATTCGTCCTTGGGATGATGGAACCAACAGTGTCGACAATGCTATCCGCATGGTCGATGTAGCCTTCGAATTTTTCTCGAAGCTCGGCGTTCCCTACTATGCATTCCACGATCGTGATATTGCACCAGAAGGAAACAGCTTGAAGGAAAGCCATGCGATTCTAGACAAGATCGCTGCCGCCCTGCTTGCCAAACAACAACAGACTGGCATCAAGTTGCTATGGGGCACCGCGAACCTATTCAGCAATCCGCGATTTGTGCATGGCGCCGCAACTTCTTGCAATGCGGATGTGTTTGCCTTTGCTGGTGCACAGGTAAAGAAGTGCTTAGAAGTTACCAAGATGCTTGGTGGTGAAAACTATGTATTTTGGGGTGGACGTGAAGGTTACCAAAACCTTTACAACACCGACATGAAACGCGAACTCGATCACCTCGCTCGCTTTTTCCACATGGCGGTCGATTACGCTAAGAAAATCGGCTTCAAGGGCCAGTTCTTGATCGAACCTAAACCGAAAGAACCGACCAAACATCAATACGATTCCGACGCGGCAGCTTGCTTGAACTTCTTGCGTTCCTATGACTTGTTACCTTACTTCAAACTCAACATCGAAACCAACCATGCGACGTTGGCTGGGCACACCATGATGCATGAGTTGGATTACGCAGGTTTCCAAGGTGCCCTTGGTTCCATCGACGCAAACACCGGCGACTTGTTGCTCGGCTGGGATACCGACCAATTCCCAACAGACTTGTATCTCACGACACAAACCATGCTGATGATTCTCAAGCATGGTGGCCTTGGAACGGGTGGCGTGAACTTTGACGCCAAGGTTCGTCGCGAGAGCTTCGAACCTATCGATTTGTTCCATGCCCACGTCGGTGGTATCGACGCGTTTGCTCGCGGCTTGAAGATTGCTGCTGCAATTCGTGCTGATGGCCGCTTGTCTGATTTCGTGAAACAGCGTTACAGCAGTTGGGATAGCGGCATCGGTGCTGAAATCGAATCTGGCAAAGCAGATTTCGCTCGCTTGGAAGCCTATATGCTTGAGAAAGGCGAAGCGAACGCCAACACCAGCGGCCGGCAAGAAATGCTCGAAAACCTCATCAATCAGTTTCTATAGTGTTCAGTGTTCAGTTTTCAGTTTTCAGTTTTCAGTGATTCAGTTTTCAGAAATAGACTGAATCACTGAATCACTGAACACTTCTTCGCGATCCAAGCTGCAGCGCCCATGGCGCCGGCATCATCACCTAACGCGGCGACCTTCACCACGAATTCGTCGCGATAGCAGTCGAAGACATTCTTCTTGGCGGTTGAAGATACTTCATCTTCGAATAGTTTAGGCATAGCTTCGACGAGCCCACCACCCAACACAATGCGGTCAGGGCAAAGTAGATGGACCATGTTGGCAACGGCCACACCGATTTCTCTCGCAGCTCGACGCACAACCTTCTCCACCTCGTCATCACCAGCCTTGATCGCTTCAGCGATCACTTTGCTGCGCATGTTTGACAAGTCGGTACCGGCTGTTTTCATGAGATGCTTGGCTTCGCCTCGGTAAGCCAACTTAGCAAGTTCTGCTGCAATGGTAAGGCGACTAGCTTCGGCTTCCAGGGTGCCCGACATCTCAAGACCAGCAACTCGGTTACTGCTGCTAATACGAATGTGCCCGACTTCCATGCAGCTCAACTTTTTACCTTGCAAGATTTGGCCGTCATAAACACATCCGCCACCGATACCTGTGCCGGGGAATATTCCGAGCAAACAATGAGCCCCCTCCCCTGCCCCAAAACGATATTCACCAAAGACACCTGCGTCCACATCATTGAGTACCGCACATGGACAGCCAAATTTCTTTTGCAGAAACTCGCCGACTGGAACATTGAACCATTTGAGGTTCACCGCTTCCTTGACGATGCCTTTGCGCCAATCGACTGGCCCAGGGCAACCGATCCCGATTCCAGCAACCTGCTCTTTACGAACTTGAGCCTCTTCAAGCAATTGTTCGATGGTTGATTCGATACGTTTGAGTCCATCGTCAACGCCTTCGTGTCCCTTTGTCTTCTTGCGTCGTCGGGCCACAACTTTCATTTCTTCGTCGAGGAGCAGGGCGAGCATTTTGGTCCCCCCCAGATCAAACCCGATCCAATATTTGCCGGGCCGTCCTTCTGGAAGAAGGGGAATTGAGTTCGATTCTGAAGTTGCCATTTCAAGTGCCCTGCCCTGATAAACCTAAACAGACTCCGTCAGCCAAAAGTTTGGCTTAGATCCAGCCGAATTGCAATCGTCGGAAGGAGTGGTGCACTGTCGCGATGTCTATTTTCCGATCGGACACCGAACTTCGTGGACAACTTCTCTCAGAATGCAAGAAATTAGGGACAATTCTATACCTGCCCCCTCGAGTAAATTCTTTTCAAATAGCATACCTCGTAAAGCGATGTTAGAATCTCGCCCGTACTTTTTCTTTTTCGGATCTTATTGCTTTTTCATCCCATCCTCTCGTCCTGGCCGGAGCCCACCTTACATGGAACCAGTCAAATCTGGCGTCGATGCCCCACAACCCCCATCAGAAGCCAAGTCATCAACTGTGCAACCTTCTGAGCCGCAAGCCTCCCAATCTTCGGCCTCTCAACCTCACGCCCCTGGTATGCAAGCTTCGAGCTTGGCGTTAATTGCGGCGGCTATCGTGGGGTCGATTCTCCTTTTTCTTTCGGTTCCATCGGTTATTGAATATAGCCGCTACATCATCCCGGAAGAGGTAGCCAACTTGATGGGACGCCCGGGCCTTAAGCCAGACCAAGCGGCCCAAGTCACCGAACAAGTTCGCAATTATTACGTATTCCCAACACGTACCTTTTTCCCGATTTGTGCTGCGATTATCGCAGCCCTATTCGCGCTCGCTGAAGCTATTTGTTGGCGAAAAGGGGGAATCATTCTCTTGGCTCTAATCGTCGGACCGCTGGTCGGTTACGGCATCGGTTACGCAACCGCCGAAATCACGATGATCTATTTCTACAACTCTGGAAAAATGGTCAACCCTTCGATCACCGACGGCCTCTCCATGCAGACGATAGCCTTAGGTTTAATCGGCAGCGGAGCTGGGTTAGCCGTTGGAATAACGGCCCGCAGTATCCTGGCAACCATCACAGCAACGATCGCGGGCGTTCTCAGCGGTTTTGTGGCTAGCTGCATCTTCGTCATTGGAACCACCGCAGTTTTCCCACTTCAAGACGTCTTCTACCCCATCCCCGGAATGAAGCTCGAAGCGACTTCCGATTACGGCTCGATTGGAATCTGGTCGGTCGCATTACCAATCTGCTTGGCCGGTGCCCTGATGGCTGCTCGCAAAAAGGCGATCAAACCCACTTCTACCCCAAATTCAACCGAAAAATCTCCTGGGTAGTTGCTCCACCAACCATAGAAATTACCCACGGCGTCCGAGTTGAACTATAGTAGAACGGCAGTTCTTCGATTATCCACTTGGCCGCATTTAGTCAGCGAGTTTTTGTCAGTGTCCATTCATCCACAAGTTGTCCTCCATCCCAAGAAGCAAGAAACTTTTTGGGATGGACATCCCTGGGTCCTTCGCAGCTCTATCGTTTCTCCTACAAACGAATTGCAAACAGGGAACGTAGTTGACCTCGTCCTGCCAGATGGAAGCTTTGTCGCTCGCGGACTTTATCACTCCTCAAGTCGTATCGCCGTGCGACTATACAGCTGGAGTGCAAACGATTCACTAGACGAGACCTTCTTTACCAAACGTCTGCAAAGCGCTCTCGAATTCCGCGATAAGGTAACTCCATTTTCAAAATCGCAAGGACGTCGACTTGTCTTTAGCGAAGGGGACTTACTCAGCGGTTTGATCATCGATCAATATGGCGATTACATCATTGTGCAACAGACGGCAGCAGCCATTTCGCGATTCATTCCTGCTTGGATTGAACAACTCAAAAGCAGCTTATCACCGGCCGCGATTCTATTTCGCATCGATGAAAAAACAGCTTCTGCTGAAGAACTAACCACCACCGACACGATGCTGCACGGCTCACTGCCAGCTGCACCCATTCGCATTCGCGAAAACGATGTTTCGATTGAAGTCGACTTAGCGGGTGGCCAAAAAACAGGTTACTATTTGGACCAAAGAGATAACCGTGTGGCGGCATGTAAATATGCTTTTGGTAGAACACTCGATATGTTCTGCTACACAGGGGGCTTTGGACTCACCTTTCGCCGCCATGCTCCCCTAGTAACTGAGATCCAAGCGGTGGACAGTAGCGACCGCGCTTTGAACCAAGCACAGCACCACATTCAGATCAATGATCTGGCTCCAGTTAATTATGTAAAAGCAGATGGCTTTGACCATCTCAAGCAACTTGCAGATCGCAAGGAGATGTTCGATACCATCGTTCTCGATCCGCCTCGATTGGTCAGCTCGCGGTCGCAACTAGATTCGGGCTTACGCGCCTACTTTCGCTTGAACTCTTTGGCGATGCAAATGCTCAATCATGGTGGGACTTTGATTACCTGCAGTTGCTCGGGAAGGGTCTCGCGCGACGATTTCCGGCACATGTTGCTCAAGGCGAGCCGTCGGCATGGGCGAGGTCTCCAAATCTTAGAACAACGTGGTGCAGCGGCGGACCACCCGACCCTATTGGCCTGCCCTGAAACCGACTACCTGAAGTGCTTTTTTTGTCGCCTTCCATGACCATTAAGGGCGAACTATCCGCACTTCGCCCTTAGACGAATGCTGGGGCATTAACGCATAAACGTTACGCCCCACAACATCAACGCATGGCGGACGCAGCATAGCACTACGGTGCACAGCAATAAGTATTCGTAATGATGGTGAGTCCGATTTGAAATTGTAGTCCTACCGCACACGCCTCTCCCCTCGCGCGTGGTTTTCATGCTACAATCGACACCCGTTTGGTGGTTGGGCTCGGATCATTCGTCGATTTGAGCCCTCTGCTTCTGAACTCTTTGCTTCAGAGCCTCCAACGTTTCAGAGCTCGCGATATTTTCCGTGCACAAATTTCACCGACTTGGGTTCCTCTCAGGAAGCTCATCCATGTTTGCTCAGCGATCCTTTTTTCTTTCGCGTTCGTGGTTAGCCGCAACATTTTTTTTCACAGTAACGGCCTTGGTAGTTCCCAATGTAAGTTGGGCTCAAGCTGAAGGAGCTGCTCCAGCGAGCGGAACTCAAGAAGCAGCCCCAGCAGCGGACGCACCTTCAACGGCAACTCAGGGTACAGAAGGTGAAGCTCCCGCCGCTGCTGTGACCAGTAGCGAAAACCCCACACCTGTCGCACCTGTTCCAACCACTGCTGAACTCGAAGCCAAAATCAGCGCAGCCGCATTGGCCGGTCATAACGCGTGGATGCTTGTCAGTTGTGCCTTAGTGTTGATGATGACTGCCCCCGGCTTAGCGATGTTCTACAGCGGTCTTGTCCGCAAGAAGAACGTACTCAGCGTGATGATGCAGTGCATTTTCTTGATGGGGCTAATGACGGTGATTTGGGCCCTTTATGGTTACTCACTTTCGTTCGGTGGCATTAATCGTGAGGAAGCAGAAAAGAATCCCTACATTGGTAACATGGACTTCTTGTTCATGAACAATGTTCAGCGAACATGGGACGATGAAGCCAAAGCGCCCGTAACTCCGATGCAAGGCTCGGTCCCTCGTTTAACACACATGCTCTTCCAAGGGATGTTCTTCATCATCACTCCCGCTTTGATTTGCGGTGCGTTTGCAGAACGAATGAAGTTTAGTGCGATGGTTCTGTTTTCAATACTGTGGGGGACGTTTATATACTGCCCCCTCGCGCATTGGGTCTGGGGCGAAGGCATACTCTTTTTTGGCAAAGGCTTGGTGGGTGGTGCTCTCGACTTCGCGGGAGGCACCGTCGTGCATATCAGTTCGGGTGTAGCCGCATTGGTATGTGCCATCGTCCTAGGACCACGCTTGGGATTCGGTCGCGAGCCAATGCCTCCGCACAACCTGACCTATACAGCCTTGGGCGCTGGCTTACTCTGGGTAGGCTGGTTCGGCTTTAACGCCGGTAGCGAATTGGCTTCTGACGAAGTGACATCCAGCGCCTTTGCTGCAACTCATTTCTCCGCTGCTGCTGGAGCCTTAGCTTGGGTTTGCATCGAATGGTTTGGCCGAGGAAAACCAACGGTGCTGGGCGCAAGCTCGGGACTTGTGGCTGGCTTGGTGTGCATCACACCCGCTGCTGGTCACGTGAACCCAATGCCCGCTATTGTGATGGGAATTCTTGCTGGTGTGGTTTGCTACTTCGCTTGCAGTACCCTGAAACGCACTTTCAAGTATGACGATGCACTCGACGCCTTCGGTATCCATGGCGTAGGTGGAACTCTGGGAGCTATTTTGACAGGGATCTTTGCGACCCGAGCCTGCTGGGACATCGGCAAGGGGAATCCACTCGGACTGCTCGAAGGTGGTTCCGTCTTGACCGGGCAAGTGGTTGCAACGTTGGTCACCTGGGGCTTTTCCATTGTTGGTACCTGGATCATCCTTAAGGTCGTTGACCTGACGATTGGGCTTCGCGTTTCTGCAAATGAAGAACGCCAAGGCCTGGATGTGACTCAACATGGAGAAGAAGGTTATATCTTCCTGTAACCGAAAGAATTTATGGTCCTAGTTCATGCAGTAGATCGTCCCGAAGTACCCGCGCTTTCAATGCCCGACCGCTTCAAAACTGAAGTCGTGTACTTCATGACTCCGCCGGATGAGCTAGGTATCAACCAAGCCCCTGCCAATCACTATTGGATCAGCCTTGATAGCGCGCGGCAGTGGCTAGATGATTATGTGATCGAAGTTGTTTCTCCGTTGGCCGCAGATGCCAAAGCAGAAATGGAACTCACTGACTACCAAGAAACGTGGTTGGAGTGGTTGCTCGAACATCGTGTAGATCACATTCACATCGAATAGTAGCCCGTCCTGATTCTCGTCCTGGATAGAAGACGTAGGGCGAGAATGAGAAGAGCATCTCGAAGGGGGCCAGCGTTCTGGTATGTACCAATAAAAAAAGACCATAGTTGAGCAATTCCATCGCTCCTCTATGGTCTTGTATGAGAGATGCAACCGCTGCAACGGTCCATCTCCGCCCCAATCCGTGGTACAGTCTTTATCGGATTGAGGCGAAGTACTTCTTTGATTCGATTCACAAATTCCACTCTTGTGGTCTTGGGCGAATCGGAATGGCTCGGGTCATTCGGATGAGGCAAACTTTACCGCCTCGTCCACGTTCCCCAAGCGATTATTTGATTTCAATTTC
>JAFLCP010000181.1 GCA_017303505.1 Planctomycetota bacterium
TTGCCAACATCTGCTACCAGATGGGCGATACCAATCTTGTTCGCGAATCGCTGAACTTGGGTGGCAACTTCCCAGGTTGGTCCACCATCGTCCAGGAACTGCATGACCATCTCGTTGCTCACGAAGTGACACCAGATACTCCTGGTTTGCGAATGAGCCCATGGTTGGAACTCGATCCGGCGACTGGGCGCTTTGTTGGGGAACATGCGGAAGCCGCCAATAAGCTGCTACGTCGCGAGTATCGAGCTCCGTTTGTTGTTCCCGAGAATGTGTAAGTCGCTGACCACCCCATTCACACTCGCCTCCGCCTTAAATGTAAGACTCGGTGGCGAGTGACTGGGGATGTTGATTTATTCGATACGAATCGCTGGCTGTAGGCTTGTAGGAATTACAGCCAGCGAGCCGGAATGGAGTGAACACCAAGCTGTGTTTGTTTAAGGATTGCCGAATGTCGTTACCTGAAGATCCGCTGGTTCCTAAAACAGACATCCCACCCATTCTGTCCGAGAATATTTCGGCCAATAGCGATACTTCCAATCCTTATTCCACTCCAAGCACCACAGTCGATTCCAATTATTTACAGTTCTCCGGTAAAGCAGCCGACCTTGGAATCGGATATTGGGTAGCAGTCTTCGCGAGCGTACTCATCGTCATACTCGCTCTTGCAGTAGAACCCGTTATGGCCATACCAACCGGCTGGGTAACCTTCTTTTCAGCCCTGCGTGTTCCGCTTCGAGACGCGCGCCGGAGCACTCTGAATAGGCCCCCTGTAGTGAACCGCGTACTTTATGGAGCGGGCGACTATCTTCTATCCGTGGTTTTGGTCGTTGGCCTTTCCTTCGCCATGTGCACCATTTTTTTGACCGTCTGTACGGTCACGGTGCTTGGCGTTGGCACTATCTCTTCTAGCGGGTCCGATTTGTTTATGTTGGCTGCCTGTGGGAGCGGCTTGTTTGCGATTATATCGTTCGTTTTGCTATTCACTGTGTCGCTTCGCTTATAGATACAGCACAAGCCCGAGTATCACAGGATACATCTCATGGGACGCCATACTCACGCTCGCGATTACACTTTTTTGGGCACCACACAAAGCCTCTGTCCGCAATGCTTGAGTCTGGTACAAACCAAAATTATCTCTCGTCGCGGCAGAGTTTACTTCCGCAAACATTGCCCGACTCATGGTTGGCGAGAAGACTTTATTTGCAGCGACGTCGAAATGTACGATCGCACTGATTACAGCTTACCCGCGCGCTTGCCAGCCAATACCTTCACCAAGATGGAGAAAGGTTGTCCTTTTGATTGCGGTCTGTGCGAAGAACATGAACAGCATACTTGCGTTGGCTTAGTTGAGATCACCAGTTCCTGCAATTTGAGTTGCCCCATGTGCTTTGCGGGTAGCGGACCAGGCGGTAAACACTTAACACTGGACGAATCGAAACGCGCTATCGATCGACTTGTGCAATCCGAAGGTCGACCTGAAGTCCTGCAACTCTCAGGCGGCGAACCAACGATCCATCCCGAGTTTGTCGACATTCTCGATTATGCACTGGCTCAGCCTATCGACTATGTCATGATCAATACCAATGGCTTACGGTTTGCCAAAGACGATGAGCTGATCGCAAAAGTGGCACAGCATAAACAGCGCGTTGAAATTTATTTTCAACTCGATGGATTTAACGAACAAACCAGTCTCGCGCTGCGCGGTGAGTCACTAGTTCCGCAAAAGCTACGAGCGTTAGATAAACTTGGCGAAGCAGGCGTACATGTCACTCTGGTAGCGACATTGCAAGGAGGTGTTAATCTCGATCAAGTTGGCCCCTTGGTTCGCTACGCAGCCGATCGCGATTGGATCACCGGCCTAAGTCTTCAACCGGCAACCTATAGCGGTCGGCATTATTTGCCTGCGGATCTTGAGAGTCGGGTCACCTTCCCGGATGTTATCAAAGCCATGGAGGAACAAACCGCAGGAATGTTCCAAACCAAAGACTTCTTCCCATTGCCGTGCGCCCATCCGAACTGCCATCAACTATGCTTGGCCTATCGACACAACGGTAGCTTGATTCCACTAACTCGATTTGTGAATGCCAAGGAGAATCTCGATCTTCTCGCCAATGGCATCAGTTTCACTCGCGAAGAAGGAGTCAGGCTTATTCAGCAGTACTTGGCAAGACAAGCCTGTTGCGGCCCAGGTGGCTGTGGCGACGAATCCAACTGTGCGCCGAACAACGCATCGACCAGTACCTCAGCGCTCCCAGTCGTATCTCTTACAAACAATCTCACCAACACAGCGGAAGATTTTTTTGCTCAAGCGTTGCTCAAGCAACTGGGTGCCAAGAATCTATTTCGGATCACTATCAACAACTTCTTGGACATGTACAACTTTGATGTTCGGCGTGTGATGAAGTGCTGCACTCATCATGTTCTGGCCAGCGGGCACGTTATTCCGTTCTGTGCTTACAATGTCCTCTATCGAGATGGGCATGTACCATTGCCTGAACTTGTACGATGAACGCTGCTGCTCCGTTTCTATTGATGCTGGCTTTGTTAAGCGGTTGGTGGCTAGCGCGGGGACGCCAACGCCAACTAACACTATCCGAATCAGACCAGATTGCCATCAATCTATCTGCCATCTGTGGCGCCATGCTTGGGGCACGCATTCCCTTTTGGCTGGAACAAGGCCTAACGGGAGGTAACTGGTTGTGGTGGGCTGACGGGAAGACGATTTTAGGAGGAATTCTCGGCGCCTATATTACCGTTGAAGTGGTCAAAGAGATTCGCGGAATTCGGGTTTTGACCGGCGACAGCTTCGCATTGCCTGCTTCCATCATGATTGGCATTGGGCGCATGGCTTGTTTTTGTTCGGGATGCTGTTTTGGGCAACCAACGTCACTACCCTGGGGAGTCCATTTTCCGACAGCACCCGATACGACGCCAACGCCCAGACATCCCACTCAAATTTATGAAGCCATGTTCCATTTGATTGCCGCTGGCTTCATCATCCTGGCCGAAAAAAAGGGTTGGCTCAAGGGTCAACGCTTAAAGGCCTATTTGATCGCCTATATGCTCTTTCGGTTTGGGACCGAGTATATTCGCCCAGAACCACAGATCTTTCTCTCTCTGACGGCGTACCAGTGGACGGCTCTCTGCTTATTGATCGCTTTAGTTGTTCAGTGGCGGTGGCATGCGTCCAGAATGGCTGCGGGAAGTCTGCAAACGTAACACTCCAAAACTGACTTATATTTTGATGCCCAGAGTTTCTATGAAAATCCCAGTGATTCGAAATGTGGTCGAATACTCGCTCATCATCCTGTGGTGGTTAGCAGCGATGACACTCTTTCAGTGGTGGAGCGAGCATACGCTGTTTTGGAACATCGTGGTTGTATGCGTCTGTTGGTTCAAATCGATTTTCTTTGGACGCGAAAACCTCACTCAGCTTTACGATGCCGCCCGCAGCAATCTTTCCCATCACCGATTTTTGGTGCTCATGGCCATCAACATGACCCAAATGATTTTGTCGTTTGCCCTAGACTTTCACCTTCTCTACCTTTTAGATCCAGATTGTTTCGCCGGCGTTGCACCTGACGTTCACAGCGCTGAAGCGATATTCGATTTCTTCTATTTGAGCACACTCAACTTCTCGTTTTTTGGCTACAGCGATATTTTGCCAGAAACAGTCCCCGCCAAGATCATTAATCTCACCGAGATCGTATTAGCTTTTATCACGGTGATCTTTTTGCTTTCTGACTACGTCAGCTTAAAAGAATCTTTACGCGACAAATAGCGAAAAGAAAAATGCCCCCTGCATGGAAGCAGGAGGCACTCGAAGTTGTTTCAAAGATTCTCTAGGAAGCCCATAACTAACTTCGCTAGGCCTAAGACTTTTGCCCAGCGCGATCGTTGGTTACTCAGGACGATATGTCGGCCCCTGAGTATCATCTCCCCAACTGTTATTGGTGAGATAACCAATCTTCTTTTCGTTGGCCAAATCAAGAGCTGATTGTGGCCAATAGCTTGGCAAATTGCCTTGCACCATGTTTAAGCCTTCGACATGCCCATCCATAAAGCAGACATTAGCGATACCTGAGGTATGACGAAAATGGGTACCTGGTGCGGTGTAGAGATCATAATCTTGTGGACCTTGAATATAAAAATTCTCAGTGGCACGCAATGTTGGATCCCCCGACCATGGCAATTGAATACGGGCTGAGTCGCTGAACGTGACGGTTCGCGATGTTCCCGCATTTTGAAAGTAGGCCAAGTTGCGACACACAACGCGCGGAGCATAACTTGGTGGAGGATAAAGCGTCGCCCCCAGGTTCATGTTGTAACCATATCCCCCCGTTTCGCCTCCATACAACAAATACAAAGAGGTCATGTCGGGACAGCGAATGACCGAGCCGTTCTTTTCGTAAAACGGAGCCAAGATCCCTTCGTCTTTTTGAACTGCGTTAGTGCTGTAGTTCACCAACCCGAACCACGCTTTGGCCATGGGCCAGCCAGGCAAGGATGCAGGTGGAAAGCGACGATGAGCATCGTGATACATCAAAGTTGCCAAACCAAGCTGTCGAATGTTACTGGAACATTCGATGCGTCTGGCAGCGGCACGAGCAGACTGCACTGCGGGCAATAACAACCCGATTAAGACGCCAATAATGGCAATCACCACTAACAACTCAACTAGGGTAAAGCCCCGTTTCGTAGTTACCTGTACTTTCATAGTGTTCTCCAGAAGCGGGTGAGAAACCGAACGGGTGCCCGCTGAAAAACACACCGAACGGGATGTCAGGACCGTGACACCACGCAAAAGATTTCAGCTTGAGAAGAGGTCCGACTGTACGATGCCGACCGCGTCCGGGAATTTCACCCGAGTTCCCTTCTAAAGCGTTTTTCTTAGTCGCCTCATTGGAAGCGAGGTTGGGAATGTAACATACCTCGAAGCGATTTCCAGCGTCCGAAACAAAAAACTTTGCCGCATATTTCCACTTCCCCATAAACTACTTCTGAAGGGGAACTTTCGATCCCTTAGGAAAACGGATTACAATATAGGAGCATCCCCACCCGGGGTGGCTCGCCTATTTCGAATCGCTTTTCCATGATTCGAGTGCGACCTGTTTGACACCTTCCTTTCGTCCCCTCATCACCAAGGAATCCCCACAGCATGAAATGGCAACATTCGCTTCTCTTCGCATTGAGCACATTTTTGTCAGCGCCCGCATTGGTTCTGGCACAAGATTCTACGCCCGCTGCCACAACTTCAGCAGCTGCCGTAAAGCCTGTACGTATGGGCTGTGGCCTTATGACCTTTGATACAGTTCCAGGCTGGGGTTTGCGTCCCGATGGAAAGTCCTCACTTCCCTCGACACACGGTTCTGTTGTGATCGATAAGGCTGGCAATATCTACACCAGCACATCGGAAGGTGTTTTTGTTTTCTCACCCGAAGGCAAAGTGATTCACAACTACCTCGGCAAAGATTACTCGAACATTCATGATATGGAGATTCGAGATGAAGCAGGCACGGAGTACATCTATGGTGCCCGCAACAACGATGCCGAAGGTATCAAGTTCAATATCGCCAACGGTGAAATCGTATTGAAGCTGAAGTACCCCGAGGAGTCAGGACTCAAACTGACAAAGTTCAATCCAACCGCGATCACGATCGCTCCTAATGGAGACATCTTTTTAGCCGATGGATACGCGAGCAATCACATTTTCAAATACGACAAGACCGGCAAGTACATTAAGTACTTCGGTGAAAAAGGAAATGAACTGAAGCAGTTCAACACGTGCCACGGCATGACGTTGGATACACGTTACGATCCACCTCGATTGTTGATATGTGATCGCAATCATCAACCCAAAGGTCGCTTGGTTCACTACACACTCGATGGCGAGTTCATCGAAGAAGTAATAACGGGCTTGGGCAATCCGACCAGCGTGGCTATTCAAGGCGATTATGTTTCCGTTCCCGACTTGATGGGCCGCCTCGTCATTCTCGATAAAGAAAACGTGATCATGGCCGTTTTAGGTCATAACCCTGATCCAGCTCAACGACGTAACTTCAATGTCCCACAAGAGAAATGGATCGAAGGTATCTTCAGTGGTACGCACGGTTCCTATTGGGACAAAGATGGCAACCTTTATGTTCAAGACTGGAACGTCTCGGGACGAATCATGAAACTTGTGCGAGTCAAGGAATAACCCTCGCAATTACTGGCCAAAATCGGAGATGGAATTTGAATTCCTCGCGAATTCCATCTCTTTTTTGGCAAAAATCGCAATCGATTTCTCGCGATTTCGCGCCTCACTCGCCTCGTTTTCCTGCCCACCTCGCCTACTTCGGATTGGTATCATGTCGCATCGATTCAGCTGCTTTCTTGTTTTCGCGCTGCTTCTATTTTCTTCCACCGTTACCGTTTTCGCGGAAGACCTAACTTGCCTACCGACCGAAGAAGGGGGAACACAACAAAAAGTGACTTGGTATGGCCACATGAGTCAACAGGTCACAGAACTCATGAAGCAGCGAAGCGAGCGTGTGGAAAAGCTTAAGACGCTGGCTGAAGTTCGCGATTATCAAACCAAACTTCGCACACAGATCATTCAACAATTAGGTGGCTTTCCTGAGCGCACGCCACTCAACGCCAAGTTGGTTTCGACCATTGATCAACCTACCTATCAAATCGAGCTCATTCATTTTGAGAGTCAGCCTGGTCATCGAGTCACAGGCAACCTCTACGTTCCGAAAGGGGCTGGTCCATTTCCGGCGGTGATCGTTTCGAGCGGGCATAGTCGAACTGGAAAGACGGCGGATTACAACCAACGCTTTGGAATCGCAATGGCCGAGAATGGAATCATGGCTCTCTGCTATGATCCCATCGGACAAGGTGAACGCTCCCAGATCGTGACACCCGACGGAAAACCTCAATTCGAAGCCACCACCGAAGAACATTTCTTAGTCGGAAGTGGATCGATTCTTGTAGGCCGAAACACCGCTACTTATCGCATTTGGGATGCGATGCGAGCTTTGGACTATTTGGAAAGCCGTCCCGATGTAAATCGTGAACGACTCGGCATGATGGGCTGCTCTGGTGGCGGCACGCTCACCAGTTATGTGATGGCACTCGACGATCGAGTTTATTGCGCGGCGCCAGCTTGCTATCTGACTACGTTTGAACATCTCGTGCAAACATTAGGCCCGCAAGACTCCGAACAAAACATCTTCGCACAGCTGAAACTTGGCATCGATCAATGTGATTATGTTCTATTGCGTGCTCCAAAGCCCACTTTGATTAGCGCGACGACTGAAGACTTCTTTGGTATCAGTGGCACTTGGGTCAACTATCGTCAGAACAAAAGAATCTACACGCGACTTGGTTTCTCGGAGCGTTTGGAAATCGTGGAAGCGGATGGCACACATGGGGTGCAACCTGAAAATCTCTCGGCCATTGTACATTGGATGAAACGCTGGCTGCTCAATAGCAATGCTCAACAAGCAACACCAATCAAACCTTTTGCAGAATATGCAACATTACCCGAAGATAAGTTGCTAGTAACGCCCAAAGGGCAAGTGCTGCTGGATCAGGGCGAACGCTCGGTCTTCGACTTGAACTTTGAAATCGCCGAGCGCCTGCGTGAACCGTCGCTGCGAACCCAAAACCTCGTCGAAATACAAACCACTATCCGTAAAGAACTAGAGATTCCAACTGCGGACTCATTGAAGATCCAATCGAATCGAGCCGGCAAAGTACAACGCGATGGTTATCATATCGATAAGCTGGTCATCCACAGCAGCGATAATTTTCCACTCCCTGCATTGACCTTCCATCCAGTCGATCCTTCTGATTCCGCGTACCTTTATCTTTCGGATGGAGGTAAAACGACTGACTCGCAAGCCGCTGGACCGATTGAGAAGATTGTCGACGAAGGTTATGTCGTGGTAACGGTCGACCTGCGAGGTCAGGGAGAAACAGCCGATGGAACTCCTCACCCTCGACTTGGCGATTGGCGCACATTCTACTTAGCTTATCTATTGGGTGACTCCGTGGTTGCGGCTCATACGCGCGACATTATCAGCAGTGCCAAATGGATTGCCAATTATCAATCGGAAAAGCCACGTGAGGTTCATTTAATCGCCAACGGCCAAACCGCAGTGGCCGCCATGCACGCAGTCATTTTGGAACCCGAACTATTCACTAGCGTGGAATTCCGTAATGCCCCCGAATCTTGGCTTCCAATGGTACGTTCAGCAGCCAGCGCTCACCCCATCACGACTACCATTCATGGCATTTTGAATCATTACGATCTTACCGATTTGCGGGAACTGATTCCCAAAGAAAAACTCCGAATACAACGCTGAGGAACAATACGATGTGGAACACTCGATTTTTGAGAATGGGTAGCAAGTCGCTAGCGGCCTTCGCCATTTTCGTAGTCCATTGCTTGATGTCTGCTGTGATGGCCCAGGAGTTTGAACCGTTATTCAACGGAAAAGATCTCACGGGCTGGGTCTTGGTCAATACGCCTCCCGATACTTGGAAAGTAGAAGATGGCATGCTGATCTGTTCGGGCCGGCCAATCGGTGAGATGCGAACAGAGAAGATGTACCAGAATTTTGAACTCGAATTGGAATGGCGCCACATGGTCCCCAGAGGAAATGCGGGGATATTCGTATGGGCTGATGACATTACCGCCAGAGGTGTTCCCTTCCATCGCGGCGTGGAGGTACAAGTATTGGAGAATTCATACGGAAACACCCAAAGCCACACGACGCATGGAGACATTTTCCCAATCCATGGAGCGAAGATGACCCCCATCAATGGACGTGGTGGGGATCGAGCCTTTCCTACGGAAGAGCGTTCCAAACCAAGCCCTGAATGGAACCACTATCGCATCGTGTGCCAAGCTGGCTCCATTGCGTTATCGGTCAATGGAAAAGAAGTCACTCGGGGGACGAAGGCAACACCGAGCAAAGGTTATATCTGTATTGAGTCAGAAGGTGGTGTAGTTCATTACCGCAACGTGAAAATCAAAGTCCTTCCCGACACTCCTATCGACGATTCACAAGTAGCAATTGCTTATCGAGGTTATCGCTCCATCTACAGTGGCCTCGATTTGCGAGACTGGAAGCCCAGCCAAGAAGGTGTCTGGAAGGTCAATGATTGGGTCCTAGACCATGCTCCAGATACAAAGTCGAATTCCAATTCTTTGACGTATGAAAACGCGAACTCTATCGAAGGTTTTGTGATCGATTTCCGTCTTCCGGAAGAGAAGAGTTCACTCAGTTTGCAGCTCCCCGGTATTCAAGAGCCACTTGTATTATCTGCAGACACAGCCAGCATTGCCAAAAGCCTCGTTCAACGAGGAAGCTGGAATCGTATCGAAGGCTCGATCACGCGCGAGGGCTCGCAGGCGAAGTTAACATTCGTACTGAATGGTGACTCACACACCATCCAGGGGCAACCAGCTGAACAATCTCTTAGAATCGATGCAACTCACAAGGTGTCGCTCGCCAACATCTATATTCGTTAATCTCGGTATCGCACTATGCTTCATCGCCGTTCATTTCTAGAACTCTCAGGACTCGCTGCCGCAGCTGCGTGGTATCCATCACTGTTATCCCGTTATGCTGCTGCCAGTAACCACATTTCAGTCCAACGCGAGTATCGCGCCGACGTGGTGATTGTCGGCGGAGGCTTAGGAGGTTGCGCTGCAGCGATCGCGGCTCTGAAGTCGGGCAAACGCGTCATCATGACCGAACCAACCGACTGGCTCGGGGGACAATTGACACAACAAGCAGTACCTCCCGATGAACATTCCTGGATCGAGACGACCGGAAGAACCAATCTCTATGCCGAATTGCGCACACGAATTCGTGACTACTATCGGCGCAACTTCCCGCTGACCGAAGCAGCTCGCAATAAAGCAGAATTGAATCCCGGCAACGGTTCGGTATCGCGTTTATGTCATGAACCGCGTGTTGCCCTCGCTGTCTTGGATGAATTACTGGCTGCCGCAATCAGCCGACGACAACTTGTGTTGCTATTAAATACCGTTCCTGTTCAAGCCTCGGTACAGGGAGATCAAATTGAATCGATCACGGTGAAAACCTTAACCGAAGATTCAATCACATTAACGGGCTCCTATTTCATTGATGCCAGTGAAGAAGGGGATCTATTGCCTCTGGTGAATGCTGAATTCGTCATAGGGATGGAGGCAAAGAAGGACACCAACGAACCACATGCGGCAGAAAATGCTGCCCCTGGAAACGTGCAGAGCTTTACATGGTGCTTTGCAATTGATCATGTTGAAAACGAGAATCATGTTATTGAACGTCCGCGTGATTATGATTTCTGGCAGAAGCACGTTCCTCCGCTCACGCCGCCCTGGCCGGGTAAGTTACTGAGCTTAACCTATTCGAACCCGCGCACGCTCGAACCGCGCGAGCTATCATTTGTGCCTGGCACTGGGGATGTGCCTGTACCGAAGACGAGCACATTAAATCTGTGGATGTACCGACGAATCTGCGATCCCACGCTGGTGACTACCCAGCCTCGCACCAGCGGTATCTCGATCGTGAACTGGCCGCAGAATGATTACATGTTAGGTGCAATCACTCAAAGCGATGCAGCAGCCCGCCAATTGCATTGGGAAGCGAGTCGCCAATTGAGTTTATCGTTTATGTACTGGATGCAAACCGAAGCCCCGAGGCCCGATGGAGGACAAGGCTGGCCGGGCTTGCGCATGCGTGGCGATATAGTTGGCACAGCCGATGGCTTAGCGAAGTATCCTTACATTCGTGAAGCTCGCCGAATCCAATCGGAATTTACGATCCTAGAACAGCATCTTACTCGTGAAGCTCGAAGAGCAGTTGCTTCGGATAAGAATGCACCATCGCGAGCAGCCGAATTCGCAGACAGTGTCGGCGTTGGTTATTACGCCCTCGATCTGCACCCACGCGTCGGTGGTGCAAATTATCTCGATCTTGAAAGCCTGCCATTCCAGATTCCGTTGGGTTCTTTGATTCCGCAACGAATCACGAATTTGATTGCAGGTGGGAAAACTATTGGCACGACGCACATCAGCAACGGCTGCTATCGTTTGCACCCTGTTGAATGGAACATCGGTGAAGCAGCTGGTTGGCTGGCTGCGTTTTGTATGGAACGAAAATTGCTTCCCAAACAAGTTCGATCCCAAGACGGAGTGTTGCGAGAATTCCAACAACTGCTGACTCAAAACGGCATTCAACTCCAATGGGATAAATCGATCCTCGACGCTGCAGGCAAAACCTAGAATCAAGCGGACCTTATCAGCAACGTGAGATACACACCGTAGCAACCCAAGAGAATGAAACCTTCGAGTTGTGAAATTCGGCGCCCCGTAAAGATGATAGGAAACAATAGAAGCGTTATCCCCAACATCCAATAACAGTCGCTGTTCATGATCGCTGGCTGAACGGGAAGTGGCGTGATAAAACCGGATATCCCGAGAATCATCAAGATGTTGAATAGATTGGAACCAATCACATTTCCCACACTTACGTCGGCACGCCCTCGATAGAGCGACACAGCAGAAGCAACAACTTCGGGGAGACTGGTTCCGATCGAAACAATAGTTAAGCCGATAATTCTCTCAGACCATCCCATGAGTCGGGCAAGTTCCACAGCTCCACTCACCGTGGATTGGGCTCCGCCAGCCAACAACAAAACGCCGACAAGGACCAAGAGACCCGAAGACCACCACGCGGGCTTTTTCTCATTCGCTGATATATCTTTCACCTCTTCGGTGAGTGCGGCGGCTTCGGATGCGCTCACTTGCTGTCTGACCAAGCTTACTAGATATGCAGTAAAGGCGATGTAGATTGAAATTAACAGGATGGAATCCAAGCGGTTTACTTCGCCATCTTGTGCCACTACCAAGCAGAGCAGAGTGACAATCGCCAAAACAGGATATTCCAGCTTGATCGTGTTGCCGACGATAGGTATGGGCATGAAGATCGCGCACAAGCCGATGATAAAGGCAATATTGAAGATATTGGACCCAACCACGTTTCCGACCGAGATATCGGCCTTATTGTCCATAGCGGCCAGAACGCTCACCGCCATTTCTGGAATCGAGGTTCCAGCAGCAACTACCGTTAAACCGATAATCGCGGGGGTCAATTTCAAAAGGGTAGCCATTCCTACCGCCCCGCGTAGCAACGCTTCGCCCCCTACAACCAGCAGAACCAACCCCAGAATAACCAATCCAATGGCGTAGGTAACCAACTCTTAATCTCCGTTCAGGGGTGCACTTTTTGGGGTACTCGTACCACTTCGGCCTATTTACTTTAGCAGAGTTTCTAATAGCGTTCGACCAGGGGATAACGGACCAAAAGAGTGTAATCTCGTAACCATTTGACTTTGCCGAATGCGCAAAATTGGGCAATTTTCGGCAATTACTTGCTTCCACATGGTCGATTGAGTATATGATTAAGTGATAGTCCACTTCAGCGTCCTACCTCGATTCCCACCGGAACCTACCATGCTGTCGAACACAAAAGTGCTTCAACCATGGCTACGTTCCAAAGTCTGGGGGATGCTGCTTATTCTGTTGGCCTGGCAGGGTCCTATTCCCGTTTGCCACGCGCACAGCACCCTAAAATCTGAGAACCTTCCATCGCTTGAGTTAGCTGCCCATCTGATCGAGAATCACTCAGAGAGTGGCCTATCTGCGGACTCATTTATCGATTGGCACTGGCATTGGGTTATGCCCAATGATCTTCTGGTTAAACACTCGGAATCTTTGCCAGACTCGACGCCCGATGCACCATCTTCCATCGATGACCTACGCCCAGTGATTCAACTTCAAGATGTAGTTTTTGACAACATCATTGAAGCTACACAAGGGGAACTGTTGGTGGATCATGTTGATATTTGGCATCGCCAAAATCTTCGTCGGCAAGACTTGCCCACTTCTTTTCTTATGACATTCGCATCGGATCGTTCGCTACCAGAACGTCTCTCTGTCTATCGCTGCTAATACTCAGCGATCTCTTAGACATTTCAAGTCACTCTCTCGGTCCTAATCGAATCATCGCATTTGATGGCCCCATTCTGTTTTCTGGTCCCTTCGCGCGGATTTGCGTTCATGTCGACTACACCTAAATCATCCAATAAGAAATTACGATCCATCGCACGC
>JAFLCP010000182.1 GCA_017303505.1 Planctomycetota bacterium
GGACTGAACGGAGCTTTTGAGTTGGGACTTACGAATGCCATTACGATTTGTAGCCATTTTCAGTCTGCTTTTCTTATGTTCTCTTGTGGGATGCGAACCGTCCCCTCCTTCAAACAACTCGATCGAAGAAGAGGATGTGACAACCGCAGAAGACCAGACACCCATCGCCGAACTATCGTTTCAAACGCTCGAAGATTCGGAAGAAAAATTGATCACCGAAATCCGCAGCCGGAGGGGAATAGGCCGTGGATCTATTCTCGCACCAGGGCGATCCTGGCCCGCTGCAGTGATTTTGCATTTGCACCTCAAGGGACTGGAATCACTTGTGGTTGAAGCCGATGGCGTTAAGTGGGAAGTCAACGTCTCTTCTTCGCAGGGCCATACCATCACAAGTCGCCTAAACGATTTGGAGCAAAGCATTTCGAAAGATAAAGCCATCGTCTATGTTATGCCTAACCAGCAACCTGTTACAACGATCCCCTTATCGTCAGATCAGTTCTTCGAAGTCGTTTTGCCTTCCCAACTTTTTGAGTCCAATCCCTCCGAAATAAAATTGGCCTGGGTGGATTTTTATCGTTAGACCTTTTTCAACGTCCCCATCGAGTAGCCATTATGCAGAACTGGCGACAAGAGATAACCGAAATTCTGGCCACTTGTCGCGCCGCGTTCGTACCCAACGATCGACAACTATTGCGTCAATCCGCTCGTCAATCGGGACTTGATCTCACGCAGATGGCGATCCGCATGAACGATCTCTATCGCGGCTATGTTCTAAAGATTTACACCGAAGTAGTTCGCGCAGACAATCGCTGGAGCAAAACAGAAAAAGCGATGGGTGCTCTAATCATCGAGCACTTTTGGGATCGAACCCTATCCGATGCTCAACTCAAGACAGCATGGCAAGGTCTGATGTCCGAGTCAGAAAAACTGACCTGGAATCAGCTCTTTAGCCCATTCTTGCGTTGCTCCGATTTAGGAGCGTTGCGATCCGATGTCTTTACTGCCGGAATGCGTTTAGCCAACATTATCGCCAAATGCGATGGCGTGCTTCTCGAACCTGAAGCGGCCAAACTTCAAGCCTTAGAGCAAGAACTCCATAAAGCCCTTTCGCTGGGCAAAAAGAAAACCAACTTCCAGCAAGACGAATGGGAGATCCTGGTACCTATTAGCGATCCACCTGGCAAAACGATTGCCTCTGCGAAACAGCCTGAGCCAACCGCACCGGATCGCCCCGCTACGCTGGATGAATCGCTCAAGAAACTCAATTCGCTCATCGGCCTAGATGGGATCAAGAAACAAGTTGAAGAGTTGACTCATTTCTTGCGGATGCAACAGCAACGCAAAAACGCCGGCCTCCCCATCAGTCAACACAACCTACATATGGTTTTCAAAGGAAATCCGGGAACCGGCAAAACGACGGTAGCTCGCATCTTAGCTGATATCATGCGCGGTCTGGGCGTGCTTCAAAAAGGGCACTTGATTGAGACCGATCGCAGCGGCCTGGTTGCCGAATACGCGGGACAAACCGCTACCAAAACGAGCAAACGGGTCGATGAAGCGATCGACGGAATCTTATTCATCGACGAAGCCTACAGTCTCGTCGACTCGAAAAGCGATGATGCCTACGGACGTGAGGCGTTGCAGATCTTACTCAAACGTATGGAAGATGACCGAGAACGATTGGTCGTCATCTTAGCTGGCTATAGCGAGCCTATCGATAGACTTCTCAAGAGCAATCCCGGCCTGACGTCGCGCATCGGAATGGATATGCAATTCGAGGATTACGATCCCAAGCAGCTATTGAAAATCTTTGAATTGTTATGCCGCGAGCATCACTATCAGTGCCTGCCAGAAACGCGAGAAGCAATGCATAGAAACTTGGTCACTCTGCATGGCAAACGCGATAAACATTTTGGCAACGGTCGCGTCGTGCGCAATTTGTTTGAAAAATCGATCCGACGGATGGCAAGCCGTATCGCCCCGATCACGCCCGTTACCCGTGAACTCCTCACCCAAATCAAGCCCGAAGACCTAGCTGATGCCTAGTGTGCCGTAACGGAGGCTAGGGCTAAGCGAGACGAACGGGCGTGGGGAATTCGAGCACAAACTTCGTCCCCCGCCCAACAGCGCTCTGCACCGCAATACGACCACCATGCGCTTCGATAATTTTTCGCGCCGTCGGTAACCCCAGACCTGAGCCACCATTTTTTGTCGAATAAAACGGCTCGAACATTCGCATCGCTGTGTTGTCGTCCATACCACAACCGGTATCGATCAAGTCCAACGCAACTCCACGCGGAACAGGATGTGTGCGAACAACCAATTGCCCACCGTCAGGCATCGCTTCCAAGGCGTTCTTGATGAGATTGATTAAAGCAGCTTGCATCGAATCGCTGTGCAACATGATCGATGGCAAATCGGGATCAAGATATCGCAGTATTTCGATACCATCTCGATTCGCTTGCGCTTGATATAGTCGAAGCACTGTTTCAACTTGATCATTAAGACTTCCAGGCGTCATCTCCAAATCGCGCATGCGAGCGAAACGCAGAAAGTCGTGCAACAATCCTTCCATGCGTTCACATTGTTGACCGATCATGTCAATCTTCGTGAGCATTCGCCGTTTCCCAGACCAATCGCTCTCTGCAAGTTCTTCGCTGATCAAGTCGACGTTCATGCGAATCACGGATAGCGGGTTCTTGATCTCGTGGGCCAACGAACCAGCCAACTCCGCAAGTTCATGATATTGCCGCCGCAATTCGGCTTCTGGATTGGATTCAGGATCGTTGGGAGAAGTTGCCATGGGGCAGATCCTGGCGAGGAATGGCGAAGTGATCCAAAACGTCACTCCAATATTGTACTCGATTCCCTTAAAGAGAAAGATCTGCTCAACGCAAAAATGCGTTGAGCAGATCTCTAAATTATTGCTTCAATGGGTGACCGAGAGACAGACTATCGTCCGCCGCCACGGTGACCACCGCCACCGCCGCCACGACGACGTCCACCGCCTCCACCGCCACGATGTCCGCCACCACGATGTCCACCACCGCTTCCGCCGCGATGACCACCGCCACCGTTGGAATCATCGAAGTCACCTTCTTCGCCACCCTCTTCAGGTGTTGCGGTTGCAAAGTCATCTTCAACGCCGAGCTCTTCCAACGCACGACGTCGGCTCAACTTGACGCGGTTCTGCTCATCGATATCGATCACCAAAACCTTCATCGAATCGCCAACCTTAACGACCGAATCCACGCTGGCGATGTAGCCGTGCGAGAGTTCAGAAATATGGCACAAGCCGTCACGACCAGGAATGATCTCAACGAATGCACCGAAGTCGCGAATGCTGGAAACAGTACCGTCATAAATCTTGCCGATCTGAACGGTAGCGGTTACAGCTTCCACTCGAGCCATAGCTGCCTTAGCGGCATCTTGGTTCGAGCTAGCTACAGTCACTGTTCCGTCATCTTCAACATCGATGGTTACGCCAGTATCTTCTTGAATCGAACGGATGTTCTTACCACCTGGTCCGATCAACGCACCAATCTTGTCCACATCGATCTTCGTGCGGAGCAAGCGAGGAGCATAGCGACTGGTTTCCATGCGTGGGCGTGGAATGCAGGTCAACATCTTACGCAAGATCTCAATACGAGCTTCGCGAGCTTGCTTCAAAGCAGCTCGAATGATCTCGTCACTGATACCGTTGATCTTCAAATCCAACTGAATGCCGGTGATACCATTGGGTGTACCAGCAACTTTGAAATCCATATCGCCGTAGTGATCTTCATCGCCGATGATGTCGGTCAACAAGCACCATTGATCATGCGATTCACGCACCAAACCAACGCTGATACCAGCTACTGGATTGCTGAGCGGAACACCGGCAGCCATCAAACCGAGAGTAGCACCGCAAACCGAAGCCATCGACGAGCTGCCGTTGGATTCAAGAATGTCGCTGATCACGCGAATGGTGTATGGGAATTCTTCAGGGGAAGGCAACACCGAAGCCACGCTTCGCTCGGCCAAAGCACCGTGACCGATTTCACGTCGACCAGGTCCACGAATCGGCTTGCACTCACCCACCGAGAACGGAGGGAAGTTGTAATCCAGCATGAACTTCTTGCTGAACTCTTCTACCAAACCTTCAACGCGTTGTTCATCGCGTGACGTACCGAGAACCACCGTGATCAACGCTTGTGTTTCACCGCGTTGGAACAAAGCAGAACCATGGGTGCGTGGCAACAAGTCGGTTTCGCATTCGATATGTCGCAAGCTGGTTCGATCGCGGCCGTCTGCACGAGTGCCGGAAAGAATCAAATCGCGAACAACACGCTCTTCCAAATCATGCCAAACCGACGCAAACAATGATGCTGGAATCGCATCCGGAGCGGTTGCATCTGGAATCATTTCGCTGAGAGCGCGAGCCTTCAAGTTTCGCACCGCTTCAGCTCGAGCTTGCTTGCCTTCTGTCTGCTTAGCAACCTTAAAATCGCCATAGTAACGAGCCTTTAGAGTCTCGTACAAACCACCATCAGATGGAGGAGTGTAGGCGATCTTGGTTGGCTTCACCTGTGCATACAACTCGCGTTGCAATGCAATCACTTGGCGAATGACGTTATGACCAAATTGCAAAGCTTCGATCATTTCAGCTTCTGGCATTTCGGTCGAGAAGCCTTCGATCATCACGACTTCGCGCTCGTTGGCGGACATCACCAAATCGAGATCGCTTTCTTCCAGCTGAGCCATCGTTGGGAAAGCAATCAACTTTCCTTCAACACGACCTACGCGAGCCGAAGCGATCGGCCCTTCGAAAGGTAGGCTACTTACAAACAGTGCCGCAGCGGCACCGTTCATCGCAATCACGTCGGCGTCGTTTTGCGAATCGCTCGACAAGACCATACATTGAACCTGAACTTCATCCCGGAACCCCTTAGGGAAGTGAGGACGAATCGGACGGTCGATCAAGCGACTGGTCAAGGTTTCCTTCATCGAAGGACGACCTTCACGCTTGATGAAACCTCCAGGGAACTTACCTGCCGCTGCCAATCGCTCGCGATAATCGCAGGTTAGTGGAAAGAAATCGGTCCCTGGTCGGGATGGACCAGAGGTTACCGCACTGAGGACAATCGTATCGCCGTATTGAGCGATAACGCAAGCTGTGGCTTGCTTGGCGAGTTGTCCGATTTCAAAAGAGAGTACTAAATCCCCAATTTGCTTTTCTACACGAATCTTCACAGGACATCCTTAACGGTCGAAATTTCGAGCGTTGATCTGGGGTGCGGTTGGATGAGGCGGCTTGAATAAACCGGCGAGATAACTCCCCTGGAATCCATTGTCCATGAATTCACGGGTCATGAAATCACGACAATGCCCAAGCTGCATATGCAACCACAAAAATCCATTTCCTCTCGGCTCACTCGATGGGGGACACCGATAAAAGCCGAGAATCTGAACACTAGATTTCTGGTACTACGTCTCACCGGTCGCTAATGAGAAGAGGCAAACCGGTTTCAGACTCGCAGCAACAACAAGGAACTGGTTGAATCCAGCAACTTACTTACGGATCGACAATCGACCGATCACATCCAAGTAGCGTTGTGGATTAATGCGGCGAAGATAATCCAACAATCGACGTCGCTTGCTGACCAAAGCCAACAAACCACGACGGCTTGAATAATCCTTCGAATGCGTGCGCATATGCTCAGTCAACGCGTTGATGCGTTCGGTCAGCAATGCTACCTGTACTTCGGGAGATCCAGTGTCTCCGTTAGCGTGCTGGTACTGTTCCACTAAGCTCTGCTTGCGCTCTGTCGTTATCGCCATGGGGTTGTCAACAAATCCCTGAGGTGGCCGGTCCGAACCGAACGACTTTCCCGTGCGTTCACGCTGGACGACGTACCCACCAAACAATCACTCTGTCACACAATTAAACACTTTTAACACGAAGTGCTAGAATCTACCGAATTCCTCCCGTTTAGCAACCCCAAAACTCAGTCAACCAAAATCCAAAACAGAACCGCCGATTCACCGCACTTTCCTCGCAAGAAGTACGCTAGAAATGGGTAATTTTACTACTTCAGCCGTTCGGCTCCCAAAATCGCCCCCAAAATTGGGAGCCAACCCCCCGACCTGCTAAATTACTCCACTACCAACCCCTCTTCTCTTCTAGCATCTCAACTAACTCTATCTTCGCACCCAAGAAACCATGACAGAACTCAAAACGCAAAAGACCACTGCCTCCGTCCAAAACTTCATCGCTCAACTGAACTCACCTGCTCTCGAAGCCGATTGCCAAACACTCTGTTCCCTAATGGAACAATTGACCGGCTCACCCGCGACCATGTGGGGCAAGAGCATCGTCGGCTTCGGCTCCTATCGCTACACCTACGCCTCAGGCAAATCGGGCGATTGGATGGAAATCGGCTTCTCGCCACGCAAACAAAATCTAACCATCTACATGATGTGCGGCATCGATACCTTTGACAAAACCCACCAACAACTTCTCCAACAAATCGGACCGCACTCGTGTGGCAGCTCCTGTCTCTATGTAAAACGCTTAGCGGATCTCAACACCGACATACTAAAAAAACTCCTCACTTACTCTATCTCTCAAATTCGTACGCGGTTCCCGGCAAGTTCGACCTCCGACAACAACTCCTCTAAAACAGTGACGTCCAAAAACAACGCGAGCCCAAAGCCCCAGACAAAGAAAACTATGGCTAAGAAAGTCACGACCAAGAAAACAGCCGATAACAAAACCAGCCTGAAGAAAAAGACCATCAAGAAAGTTCCAGGCAAGAAAACTTCAGCTAAGAAAGTCACAAGTAAGAAAAACGTCCTGAACGCAGCGCCGAAAAAGAGAGTCAAGAAAAGCAAACGCTCGAAATAATTTCGCCAGCAAGGAGTCACGAGCCATGCGTTACATCGTTGTGGATCTGGAGGCAACGTGTTGGGAAACAGGTCAAACACCAGACCGCATGGAGATCATTGAGATCGGTGCCGTCTCCCTGCCATCTTCATCGCAACCTCCCAATTCGGAATTTCAAAGTTTTGTGCGGCCTGTCGCAGAGCCACACTTAAGTGATTTCTGCAAGAAGCTAACCACCATTGACCAAGCCTCTGTAGATGGGGCAGATAGTTTCCCAGACGTCTTTCGCCGCTTTGTTTCCTGGATCGGCGATAGCCCCATTACGTTATGCTCGTGGGGAGCGTATGACCTTGAACAACTCCGCACAGATTGTCGGCGACATGGGCTAGAGTTTCCGGCTCTGCTCAAAACACATATCAATCTCAAAGCAGAATACAGCTCGCTTTTCAAAGCCAGACGTTGTGGAATGGCGGCTGCCCTAAAACAACAGAAGCTGTCTATCATCGGCACACATCACCGTGGCATCGATGATGCGCGCAACATCGCACGCTTAGCGAATATTATCTTGCCGAAATGGGAAGAGCGAGTAGGAAGCTGAATCGCTTATCGCGTAAACTAAAGCCTCTCCCGCCCCTTTTCTCTTGTCGGATTGTCGGCCATGTCATGGTTTCGTTTACGCCCCACGTTTGACTTGCCATTAGATCAGACTCGCGATGTCCTCATTCAAAAACTCTCCGAGCTACAATCCCAACATCCCAACAAACAATTGTTTTTGATGTTCGGCGAATACGGTGAATTGCATCTGCCTCCACACGAACATCGACTGTGGTCACCTCATTTGTCGTTCTATCTCAATGAAGTCGACCACAAAGCCGTTGTTCATGGACGCTTCGCGCCGCGGGTCGATGTCTGGACCGTTGTGTGGATAGCTTACCTAGTCTTTCTCTTCAGCGCTTTCTTTGGACTGGTGCTCGGTATCTCACAATGGACATTGGGGGAAACTGCTTGGGGACTGTGGGTAGCGGCAGGCGCCATCGTGCTCTGGTTGGCGCTAGTGGTCATAGCGCATGTTGGTCAGCAATGGAGCTCGGATCAGATGCATCATTTGCGCGAACAATTAGAGACCCTGCTAAAGCAAGCTGTTGCGAATCCCGAACAAGACATGGCTAACAAGCAATCCTCTTCCAACAAGACCAGCCACGCTTGAAATCGTAGCTTAACAACAGCGGCACGAGTTACTGCCGAGCCTAGCTTTTCACCAAGACAACCTCCCATTACATTGAATGAGTCCAATCCCTCCCCAACCCGCCCTACCCCAAGTCACCTAGCGATTCAAATGTCAGAGGCGGCTTGGCAATCTTCTACAGGAGCAAACCACCATGCAAGACTATGGAATGTTTATCAACGGCCAATGGGTCCACTCGCCTGATCGACTGGAAGTGCTAGACCCTGCCACCGAACAACCATTTGCTACAGTTCCTGCAGCCACGCAGGAACAGGTGCAACATGCTTTGCAAACTGCGAAAACGGCACAAAAATCGTGGGGGCGTTTAACGGGTGTTGAACGCGGACGCGTATTGCGAAAGTGGGCCGACCTTGTCGATCAAAATCGCGATCATTTCGCCCGCTTGCTTTCGCGTGAAGTGGGTAAACCTCTTAAAGAAGCTTATGGCGAAGTGGACTTCGGCAACAGTTGGTTTCGATACTATGCAGAATTTGATCGACGCATTGAAGGCGACATTTGCGCACCCGATAAACCGAATGAACATTTATGGATTATTCCACAACCCGCTGGAGTTGCCGTTGGTATCATCGCTTGGAATTTTCCGCTGGCAGTGGCCATCCGCAAAATTGCCCCAGCTCTTATCGCCGGCTGCTCTTTGGTACTGAAGCCGCATGAAGATACCCCCGTCACAGCTCTCGAATTAATGAAGCTCGCCGCAGATGCGGGTTTACCTCCCGGTGTTTGCAACGTAGTTACAGGAACAGGCGAAACGGTCGGAGAAACATTGGTTCGGTCGCCGATAGCCGATGTGATCAGCTTCACCGGCAGTGTCCCAACCGGAAAACGCATTGCTTCAGTCGCCGCTGAAAACGTCACCTTTGTATCTTTGGAGATGGGTGGCAAAGCTCCCTTTATTGTGATGGATGACTGCGATGTCGATGCGGCTGTCGACACCGCGATATTTTCACGCTTCCTCAACTGCGGTCAAATCTGCATCGCCAATGAACGAACTTATGTGCACCGCAAAGTTGCTGACCAGTTTATCGAAAAACTTGTGGACCGCGTAAAGTCCATGCGTGTTGGTAATCCACTCGACGACGCAACTCAAATTGGCCCCAAGGTCAATCGCGTTGAATTAGATAAAGTACAGCGGACCGTGAGCGAAGCTTTGGCTCAAGGTGCCCAAGCTGTCGTCGGGGGCGATATCGTCGAACGGACCGGTTCGTTTGCCAAAGGCTATTGGTACCAACCCACAGTACTCACCGGTGTCCGCCAAGATATGGCCATTATGCACCAAGAGATTTTTGGTCCGGTGATTCCCGTGATGCCCTTCGACGATTTTGAAGAGGGCATCGCATACGCTAACGATTCCCATTACGGCCTTGCCGCTTATCTTTTCACCAACGACATGAACCGCATCATGCGCGCCGTCCGCGATCTTGAAGTCGGGGAACTTTATGTCAATCGCGGGCCAGGTGAATCCATCCACGGCTATCACACGGGCTGGAAACAATCGGGCATCGGTGGAGACGATGGCAAGTATGGCCTAGAACATTATCTTCGTCGCAAGACGGTTTACATTCGCTACCAATAACCTGAATTTCCGCCCAAGCAATAATAGAACAGAGAGCAGGAGAGCTTGCGCATCGCGTCCAAAAACGCGATGCCAACTCCCATCCACTCCCCTGCTCTCTTTTCACATCGTTTGGAAGTCTATTTAGAACGCAGGCAATAAAGTTTGTCGCCGCGTCGAATCAACATCGAATCGCCCACGACAGCCACTGCATATTGCCTTACCTTGTTGAGCATAGCTCGCGGATTATTTTCATCAGCAAGAGCTTCAGCCGTTGGTTCCCACAAACTATTCGTCGCCAAGACTTCATATTTTTGACCAGCTGCGATGACTGTAGTCATGCCATCTTCGCCTACAAAGTAAACGCGCTCACCGATCCCTAGCGGCGTTGCCCATACCGGAAAACCCAACCGCTCAGTAAAAACTTCACTCCCCGTTTCGAGATCTAAACCAAAGAGGGTCCCGCGACGATCCACAAAATAAGCCACACCGCGATAAGACGTTGGTGAGCAAAAACCACACGTTGCTTTCTTGCTGCGCCAAGCGTAATTCGCTTCATAACGTTCGCCGACTTTCTTAACTTCGACCAGTCCATTGGTTTCAATCGCCTCTTTGGTCGGCCCCCCTTCGCGTCCCGCAGAAGCACCAACGAGCAATCGGCCAGGCGAAACCATATGCGGTGTCGGGGCTGAATTTCCAGATAGCCCGCTGAGCCTCCACAACTCCTGGCCTGCTTGGGGATCATAAGCGATGAGAGTACCTGGAGAAGTTTCACCGGGTGCGCGGCCGCCACCACCCGCAGCGCTCATCACAATTTGACGCTGGCCATCGGACGTATCAAACCAAATGGGCGAACTCCAAGCCGTTCCAACAGGTCGCTCCACTTTCCATACGGTCTTTCCATCCTGCTTGCTTACAGCCATCAGATAAGGACTTTCATCGCTCTGCATGCAGATGAAAACATGTTTTGCGTCCTGCAACGGCGACGAGGACAAGCCGTGACGACTCTTGATCGCTCCGAACTCCGCAACCAAATCGCGCTGCCACTTCAACTTGCCATCATGTTGATAAGCAACAAAATCACCCGACTCATATAAAACATAGACGCCATCCTGATCTACAACTGGCGTGGGAGCAGCTCGACTAAAATAGTCCGTGTTCTCACCCAAATTCTTGGTGGCGATATCTTGTTGCCACAGCAACTTCCCGTCTTGGAGATGATACGCATTGATCCGCAATGTCTCTTTCTTTGCGCCTTCAACCATCGTGACATAAACTTGATCTCCCCAAACGACGGCACTGCTTTGACCGTAACCGGGTAAATTCACTTGCCACGCCACATTGCTTTCCGGTGTCCACTTAAGCGGCACTCGATCCGCTTGCACCGCTGCGGGAACAGGTCCCAAAAAGCCTTGCCAAGTATTGGAGGCTTGATCTTCCCAGACACCAAGTAACGCTAAAGCCAGAAACCAACTCATTGGATAAGCACTTTCAAAAACAAGGCTGCAAACGATCAAACTCATTCAATCAGGTACATCAAAACACGAGACCGCACTTAAAGCGGTGCGATCGCTTGCTTAGGTAACTCAATCGACAATGGCGTATTGGGCTCAATAGACAATATCTTTAGATCGCTACTGGCTGGCGCAGTCCATTTGGACTTTATCATCCATTCGCCACCTGCGTAAGACTCCATGGTCACCTTAAATTTCGGCCATTCATCGGCCTGAGGAGGATCGATCGTTGGAACCGGCTGCATGAAAGCGATACCATCCTTGTTGGTCACCCCTTCCAACACGGCCTCCCATTGCGAGCCAAGCGGGCGATGAATGACCACATGCACTTCAGCGACGGGACGCTGTTCGTAGACCACTTTGATCTGCCAAGGAGTTTCCTCCTGCAAATCAACACCGCTGGTACAACCCAACAACATTCCCATCGCTGCCAAACCAACGAACATCAATCCGTTCGTCTTCATTACTGAGCGAACTCCATCGAAGGAACTTCGCCACCATCGCGGGAGAACAAAGCTCGGTAGCTCGCCAAGTCGGTATTGTTGCTGATGAATTGCACACTGCCGTCTAACATAGCGTGCATCGAACCACCGGGATGAAACGATCGTGAAGAATAAAATCCGCGACCATGCATACCGATGTCAGGAATGTTGCTGTTGGGTGCCATGTATCCATTGATGACCGTCGCATAGGGCACTCCGCGAATCCAAGATTCACCGCGATTGCCACGATACGAATTAATCTGGGATGGGAAAATAGTCGTCAAATCTGGATTGCGAATGAGATTGCCTCCCGTAGTGAATCCTGGCTGTCCTGCTGGCATAGACGATGTTCCCGACCAGTTGGCAATGCGGCGATGCGGCAGCGTGGGAGAGGGCACCGTTGCTGTAGACTGATCGCCCAAAACCGTTTCAGCCAAAAGCACTGTCGATGAAGTACCGTCCGTGCAATCTTTGAATCGAGCCCAAGAGTTTTCCCACACCATTCCATCGGTTCGATAACGATCGTCGTAGTTGGTTCCAGTTCCCGAACCGTAACTGAACATGTAGCTCAAACCTGCAGAGGTAGACGCAGTTCCATCCGCTAGTACTGTTGGGAAATTTGGATTCCCCGTGTCGCTTGGGCACATGAATGTCGGTACGACAGTGCTAATAGCCACACGCATCGACGGATTAAATCGAGCTGCCCACGCTGGGCCAACTAACAACGGTTGACGAAAATCGATCAAGTTCTGCAAATTGCCCTGTTCAATGAACGGCAAAATGCGAGCTTGCGGCGAATAACTACTTGAGCCGGTTAAGCCAGGAATACACTTGAACGAAGACTCATAATTGTGACTGGCCAATGCCATTTGACGCAAGTTGTTGGAGCATTGCATTCGCCGCGCAGCTTCGCGCGCCGATTGCACCGCTGGTAACAATAATCCAACTAAAATGCCGATGATGGCGATAACCACCAACAATTCAACCAAGGTGAAACCGTTTCGAAGAGACGCTTTCATAATTCCACTTCTCGCTTCATAGAGCATGGATGCAGAGACGAAGCACCATGTTTCTTTTGCGGCTGCTGTGTCGCTGCTGAGTGATTTCAGAAATCAGCGATGCACTGCTGCGCAGAAACAAATGAGTACTCCCGACCAACCGCGTCCATTATTGATGCTGAGCAGACCACGTCAAGGCCTCTTGCAATTATTGTGCATCTGCAAAGGACATGCGCATCCGGAAATAAGCGATACCTAATCGCTTCCCTAGTAGTTCGGCCTCCTCCTTTTCTTGGTCTTCTAGCGCATGCTCAAGCAGCTCGATACCCTCTTCCACAATCTTGATCTTCATCTGTTGGTAGCGCGAGAGAGGCTGCCTGCGCAAATAGGCTGAAACCTGTAGCTTGCGCAACCAATCTTCGTGGATGG
>JAFLCP010000183.1 GCA_017303505.1 Planctomycetota bacterium
CCCAACGATCATCATGATGTTGGGTGTGATTGGCATGGCAAAGTGGCCAGCCGCTACTCGTAAACTGGCCCTGGCCACACTCGGCACACTGTTGCTCTATCTGTTGATTCGCAAGACAATGCTCAGCGGCAGCTCATAGACTACAACGCCCTTAAATGATTCACTCCGTCCACGGACATCGTTTACCATGACTTCTACAGCAACTCACGAAGATCCAGCCAACCGTTTATCAGAAACCGTTTCGGCTGGGCTAATCCACTACTTGCGAGATTTCCAAAAGCAGATTCAAAAACTGCTTCACCAAGTACCTGAAGAGAAACTCTGGTTTCGGCCATACCCTTATGGAAATAGCCTTGGCAATTTAGTCAGCCATATCACCGGAAATGTCGAAAACTACATCGGTGCCCAAATAGCGCATACCAGCTATGTGCGAGATCGCCCCTATGAATTCGCACGTGCCCGCCACGATTCTCGCGAAGAAATTTTGGCTAATTTCGATGCGGCGATCGAGCGATTTGTAACCGTGGTTCAACAACAATCAATCACCGATTGGAGCTTGCCTTTCCAAGACGCTGGATTGGCTGATGTCCACAATCGCTTTGACATCTTACTTCGTTGCACAATGCACATTCACCATCACTTAGGTCAAATGATCTATTTGCGTAAAGCGATTCTGGGTGAAATCGATCCATAGTGGTGGAGTATCCAACTTCTTCTTTTTTTCAGGCCGAGAGCGTATGACATGGAATTCAAGTAGCCAGTGGCTGGTACGCGAAACACGGCAACGATTTCAGATTTTCGATGGCACCCGCGCAATTACGATGGGTGAGGCACTTAACTATTGGCAAACGGATGCATCATTTCGCAAATTTTGCACCGATCTGCTATCGCGAACGAGCTTTGCCGCGTTTCGTTGGGAGACGCCCGCTTTAACCACTGCGACCCTGACACATCCCTTTGAATTTGTCTTGATTTCTGCGCCCGAGTTCACCCAGCGAAAAACCGATCAAGCCGCGTTCGCAGAGCACTTCCGCTCTGCGCATTCGAATTCATCGATCGTGAGCTTTGGCAATCTCCGGGGTGATGCCACTTTGATCGTACCGCTACCTGTTGCTAACACGGACACTTATAATCACTTTGCCGTGTTTTTACGTGAGGCGTCTGAAGCACAAAGTTCCGAACTTTGGCAAGTGATAGGAAAAGAAGTCTCGGATCGCGTAAGCGAAAAACCACTCTGGCTCAGTACAGCAGGTGGAGGAGTGGCTTGGCTTCATATCCGTTTGGATTCCTATCCCAAGTACTACAGTCATTCGCCGTACACAACAACAAGCTGAGATTTATCATCTTTCAGTTGTGTGCTTGAAACTTCTTCAACGTTGGTGTCTCGCAATAATGAAACGATTTTGGAGATGGTGTCGGTGGGAATATTGGAAACGGTTTCCGCGTTACCTTCCACTCGCATATCAACGTGAGATCTTCTCCCTATCCCCTTACGCATGTCGTCAGGTGGGGCAGGGGAGCCCAATGGTGGTCATGCGGCGAGAAGTCTGGGACGCAGGGGGATACGAAGAAATTGCCGGTGCACCTTTGAATCGTGAAGGCGAGATTTGGATACTCAAAGAGTGGCTTCGCGAGCATCCTACATGGCGTCCAACCGGGTTTTGAATGGGCTAATCCCCGTACAACTCAACGTTCCAAGTACGAACTGACGAACGCTCCCCCGCACACATCACAAAGGTTGCCTGTCAAAAACCGACGTGCGCCCTCTTCGAAAGACGAGTAGGGGAATTGCCTTATCGCCCTTCACTATTTCTTGGCTGATAGCTTGGCCATTTTTTTCATCGAACGGTTATTTGGCACATTTCCACTTCTATTGATCTCATTCAACGAATACTTTTCGATCAATGCATTCATCCGTTTTGGATAGAATCAAATCTTGATACACTCTTATCCTTTCGAAGCAACCGATTCGAGTGGATCCGATTGCCCTATTTTTGTGGATGAATGAATGGCGACTACAGCCCAGAGAAAAGCTAAGCAAAACCGTCGCTGGCTGGTATCGATACAAATCCTAATCGTCATCCTATGGGGATATGCGATTTTCTTGTGTTGGTTCTATTTTTGTCAATTTGGCCTGTTTGTGGTTCCCAATGAGCCGACAACCGATTCACCGAAACCTGCGAACGAGCTTTCCGCATTGCGTCCACCGACTCGCGACTACACGTTACTTCCGCCTGATCATTCCACAACCAACTCATCCCTTCATTGCCGAATCATTCCAGCCCAATTAAAGGAAGGGGAAGAGCGAAAAGGAGTCGTTGCCTATCTGCACGGTAACCGAGGCAACTTATATGAGTGCCGTTTTCAAACAGACATCTTTCTGAATTCGGGATATGACGTAGCGATGTTCGACTACCGTGGCTTTGGTGAAAGCGAAGGCCCAGTGACCGAACAACTGCTGCTCGACGACGCGTTATTGTGGTACTCTGACTTAAAGAATAAAGGGTATGACGAAAAGGAGATTATTGTTTGGGGCCGTTCTTTCGGGACCGGAATGGCGGCATACATTGCTTCCAAAAACAGTCCAAAGACACTCGTGCTAGAGACACCATACTACAGTTTTGTGGAAGCCATTCGCCATAGTTCAAACTTCGATTGGTTGATTCCCGACGCATTTATCCGTTTCCGCTTTCCGACCTATTCCTTCGAACCGAATATCGCAACTTCGGTTCACTTGATCCATGGCGATCTCGATGAAAAGATTCCATTTGAATCTAGCGAGCGTCTCAAGATATTGTGGGAAAAAAGCAATCGTGCTGTCAACTTATGGAGAATTCCCAATGACAACCACAACCTGCGTGAGTCGAGCGAAGAGACGAAACCTGAGTTCATCGAAGCACTAAATCAGATTCTGGGAAACCGGTAGTTGAGCAAAATAAGCGACTTATTATTTGCTCTTCCGCTTCATAAGAGAGAACAGCCATATGCAGCCTAAAATGGTAACGATCGCAACGTTTGAATCTGCGGTGCAAGCCCACATCGCCCGCAACAAACTGGAGGCGGCGGGAATCGTGGCGGCAATTTCGAATGAGGCCATCGCGACGACATCATGGCAACTCACCAGTGCGTTTGGTGGAATCCAATTGCATGTCCGCGCCGACGATGCCGAAGAAGCACTCAAGATTCTTGAAGAAAAGGAGTCGATTGAATTTGGCTCCTCAGACCAAGAGTTGGACGAGGAACCAGACGAGTTCACGAAGGAAGACTTCGAGGCAGAACCGGAGGATGAAACGGATGACGACTCCGCAGACTGGTCCGAAACCGAAGCGGATCGTTTGGCTCAACGCGGCTTCAAAGCGGCATTTATCGGTTTACTGTTTCCTCCATTGCAACTTTATGCGATGTGGTTGTTGATTTTATTTGTTTTTGAACCCACGCCTGCATCAACATCTTCGCGTTGGCAAGTTGCCCTCGCATGGCTCGTCTCACCGGCCTATTTGACCTTCTTTCTTCAATTTCTGGTCCCTGTTCTTCCTCCTCCAATTCCTTAATGGGACATAACTCCTATGCGTCCAATCTCTTCTCAGCGTGGTCAAGCCTTTCGCGGCGGCTGGACCATGCTCGAACTTGTGGTCGTTGTAGCGATAGCGTTCATTCTCATCTCACTCAGCCTGATTGCTGTCCAACAAGCTCGTGAGTCCTCGCGTAGATTGCACTGCCAAGGCAATTTAGTACAGACAAGCTTCTGCCTGCAAGCTTTTCATGATGCGGAAAAGGAATTACCGTCTCTCTATAACAAGACCTCACTGACCTATCCTGTTATCGAATGGGATTTATTCCACATGCATTCGTGGCGAGTGATGCTGTTACCTTATTCTGAACAAAATGCGCTCTACGAAAAGATCGATTGGAACAAGTTAGCGACAGCGGAGGAGAATCTCCCGGTTGGTCAAACTGCAGTTCCCTTGTACTTATGCCCGAGCTCTGGATCACCGAGTCAAATGGGGCAAGGCCTCAAACATGAGCGCGGTGTCTTACCTCCTGTGCCGTTCGACGAATCATACTACTACCGCGTCGTTCGTAGTGACTACGATGCCATGGCGGGAATTCAGTTTTTACCCGATCCGTTACCCCAAGGCACAAACCCCAACTCAATCGAATTTGTCCGGTGGGGAATTTGGGGTTGGCCCATCTTCGATAAACCAGAGATCAGCGGCACGAAAATGTTCTCGTATCATCGAGGCAAATTCGCGCACGTTACGGATGGCTTATCGAACACGATCATGGTTACAGAGCGTGGAGGCAAACCGATCGAATACAGGCAGGGTAAACCGCATTACACTCCAGACAATCCCAAAGCCGAGTATCCAGGCCAAACGGGATGGTCGGCCAGCAATACCTTTGCTTGGTCTATTCACCGACATGGTACCGGAGTTAACTACGACAATAGCCAAGGTCCGTATTCGATGCATCCTGGTGGCGCGAACGTTGCGATCGCCGATGGTAGTGTCCATTTTTTGTCGGACAAAATCTCCTTTGATACATTAGTTTCGCTTTATGGTCGCGCCGATGGTGGTCTCCCGTTTGATCCAGCGAATCCGTAAGTATCATCAGATAGGTGGCGTTGATGAATCACAATAACGTAGAAACCGCGGGGAGTAATTGAGCGATGGGTGTTTTCGATTTTTTCAAGCGTAAGAAAGCCAATGCTGCGGAAGATGCGGGACCATCAGCGGATTATATCATGGCCCATTATGCCTTCCGACAATTGGCTCTTGATTCACCACTTCAAATGCTTAGTCTCTTGGTGTCTCCCGATGCCAAAAGTTTCTTTGCCGAGTTGCTTCAAGACGTTGAAAAACAACTTGGTCAAAAGGCAACCTACCGATCTGAACAAATCCAGATTCATCCGACTCGAATCGGCGACTATCCATGCGCTATTGTCGAATTCCCTGCACCACAAAAAATGGCGGAAGCCTATATGGTCGCCTTGGTGGCTTTATTTTCTGCTGATGAAGAAGTGCCCAAAGATCTCTCCTCGATCCAAGGCCGGTACTACACCTTGGAAAAAGGCTTCGCTCTGGATGGCCAAGACCGCACTGTTTTGTGCGAATGGGACCAAACATCGCACAAGAATTACGGTGACGGCCCGGAGCCCACCCCCGCCGCATTTGCCGCCGCTTTAGAATCTGCCCTTAAGTGAGCGACCGAAATCGAAGCCGTTTTTCATTCTTTTCGCGCTAAGTTCAGCGGGCAAGGGGATCTATCGGATACTCAACGAGCGAGTACACACGAGCGAACGAAATGGGACTTTTCACGCCAAGGGCTGATGCATACCTATGCGAACCAACCTCATGAGTTTGAGCTCATTTCTTGTTTGCCAATTGGCCTGTTGGACATCCGTTGCATTGCTGCCTTCAGCACTTTGGGCACAGCTTCCTAAAGGGCCAGTCCCACCGATGAAATCCGTCGACGAATACCTGTTGTTTTATCCATCGCGGTTTCCGCAGGGAAATTGGGAACCCACCGAACTAACGTATCAAGACGTTTACTTTAAGTCGGAAGATGGCACGAAGCTACATGGCTGGTTTTGTCCTACAGCTAATAGTCGGGGAGTCGTGTTGCTGGCTCATGGCAACGCGGGACACATTGCCCACCGCGCGGATTGGCTACGCTATCTGCAACGCGAACTCAAACTTACCGTCTTTGCATTTGATTATCGAGGTTACGGTAAAAGCGATGGGAGACCAACCGTCCAAGGAGCGTTGGCCGACAGCGTTGCCGCCCGGGCTAAACTTTGCGAACTAGCTAAGATCGCGGACAAAGACGTTATCCTGATGGGTGAGTCGCTAGGAGGCGCCATGGTTACGCAACTGGCGAGTCAATCGGCACCGCGAGCCTTGATTTTGCAAAGCACTTTCCCATCGCTTCGCGAAGTTGCTGCGGTCCATTTTCCAAACCTGGCTTGGCTAGTTTCTCGCAACAAACTTGTTTCGTCAGAGGCAATCAAAAAATACAATGGTCCGCTGCTTCTTAGCCATGGCGAAATGGATCGCACCATTCCCTACGAACTTGGCAAGAAGCTGTTTGATGCTGCTAATGCCCCCAAAGAAATGGTCACAATTCCGCAAGCGGACCACAACGATTGGCTCACTCCCGACTATCTCCAGCGATTGGATCAGTTCCTGCAAAAACTCCCTTGAAAACGAGCTTGAGCCCTAATCGGGAAAACAAATCCATGCAATGCGAACTTCGCTTTCTTCCGTTGCTCTACCTTCTTCACTTGCTTTGGTGCAGTTGCTCGACCAAGTTATCGGCACAGGAATCCGCTTCTAACCCCACTCCACTTCAAGTCACTTCATCCAATACCGATTTGCCTAACTTCCATAAGGTCACCGATACCCTATATCGAAGTGGACAACCTACTCGAGCAGGCATGAAACAACTCAAGGAATTCGGCATCACCACCATCGTCAATCTAAGATCTTTTAGTTCAGATCGAGATGAGATCGGAACGACTGGCCTTGCCTACGAACACATTTACATGAAGGCGTGGCATCCGGAGGAAAAAGAAGCCATTCGCTTTCTTCAAATCGTCACCGATCCCAAACGAGTTCCCATATTAGTACATTGTCACTATGGTTCCGATAGAACCGGAACCATGATCGCGCTTTATCGCATGGCCGTACAATGCTGGACATCGGAGGACGCCATACGCGAAATGTCTGAGGGTGGCTTTGGATTTAACAAGATCTGGTTTAATCTTCCGCAGTGGTTGGAATCGCTTGACATCGCTGCCATCCGAGCCCAAAGCGGAATAATAGTCGGTCCTCCTCGTCCTCCAATTCCAGCTGTCAAATAACTGCCCCCCTGACTCTTATTAACGGCCAACACAATCACATGACTTTTCGTGTCGAACAAATAGACCATGTGGAACTTTATGTGCCCGATCGCTACCAGGCGGCCGACTGGTACCACAATGTTTTGGGGTTAGAGATTGTCACCGATTTAGAACATTGGGCTCGCGATCCATCCGGTCCCCTCATGATTGCAACATCATCCGGACAAACCAAGCTTGCCCTGTTCCAAGGACCAGCCAGAGGCTCACAAGACGGATACGGATTCCATCTCGTCGCCTTCAAGACAAACGCAACTTCTTTTATGACTTTTTTAACACGCCTAGCAACCCTCGACCTGCGTGATAACAAAGGACGCCCCGTCCAACCAGAACTTGTTCGCGACCATGGCTCGGCTATCTCGATTTACTTCAACGATCCCTACGGCAATCACCTAGAGCTAACAACCTATGAGCATGAGCGTTGCCGAAAACTGCTGGCCGTAAAAAATGAACTCACGATCCGAGAAGCGACCTCCGCTGATGAAACGCTGATCGGTGAAGTCGTGCGACTAGCGTTTGAATCGAGCGTTCATGGACACCATGGTGAAGCTAGCTTCCATTTGATAGCCCAACAGAGCGGAATCCCCAGACTCTCGTTAGTTGCGTGCTTAAACCAACAAGTTGTGGGACACATTCTCTTTACGGCTGCCACTCTTCGAAATGCGACACGCACCTTCCATGGTATGGGTCTGGCACCTGTTGCCGTTCATCCTGAATATCAAAACTGTGGGATCGGTACCGCTTTGATTCGAACTGGACTTCAACAGCTCTGGACGCAAAATTGCCTTTTTGCCATCGTGATTGGAGCACCCGACTATTATTCCCGCTGCGGGTTTGTGCCTGCGAAGACCTTCGATATTCAGCACGGTTTCGAGGGAATCCCGCAAGAGTTTTTTCTCATTGATTTCCAACCAAACGTGGACGACTCCGCAGCACAAGGTATGCGGGCCTATTACGCGGACTTCTTCGGACCACAACACGCGTAATCGCTCCACCACAGACAGATCAAGCAAACTCTGCCTTTTCGTTTCATTCGTTATCGTCCGTAGAACTTCTCATTTCTCGCGCGTTCACCGCAGCGGCTTTGTAAGGAAATGACGATTTCTGCTACCCCATCCTGCGGAATTCGGTCGCAGCTCACCCTCTAACCTCGGCTTCGCCATGCTGCAAGTCCGATAAAAATTCAAGTACGACGCAGGGCATGTGCCATTTCGCATAGCCGTCATGACTTAGCCCACTCTAATTTGGATCGTTGGGAAATCGCTGTATGGCGAAAGATCGAAACACCGCCAAGACGCCTAACCAGCATGAAGCACCCGTTGCTTCCAATGAACTTGCTCCACCCGCATCCGCTTCCCCGTGGAGCAGTAAGTGGCGACTGATCTTGAGCATTGCCGTGACGGTTCATATGGTCGCCGTATTTGCGGAGCCATTTCGTTTCTTTACTCGAAGCAGTCAACGTTCTTTCTCGCCAGACGCGGGCTATATTCGCAGTTGGCTTTCCGCTTACATCGATTTCGCCTATCTGCATCACGGATATTTTTTCTTTGCCCCGAATCCGGGACCGAGCCATCTGATCTCGGCCCAAATCGGAAAAGTTACTCCTCCGAATCAACCCAAAGAAATCTTGATCCCGGACAAGACGGTGCAATGGCCACGCCTGTACTATCACCGCCACTTCATGTTAAGCGAATTCCTTCACAACTCTTTTGCTCCACCAGAACAGCCCGCTGAAGCGATCAACGATCCGGTGATCGACCAGCAGTGGCGCAGAGACCGCGAACTTTATGTGGCAGTGAAGTCTTCCATCGAAAACCATTTTCGCATCTCTGAAAAGAGCGAGGCGGTCATCGTTCGTCGCATTGAACATGCACTTCCCAACGATATTCAAGTTTATCGAGATAAATGGAAACTGAATGATCCACGACTCTACATCGTGTTGCCGGAGAGTTTAGCCGAGCAAACACCTACGCTCGTCAATCCTCCACTTGCACCAGTCGGATCCCCGGTACCACTTCCAATGCGGAATGATTCTGGGGCTGAAGTTGTGGAGGGAGGATCGCCATGAAGCCAAAAGTACCCAATAACTCAGGCCGCATTGCGACGCCAGACACTCAGGCCACGTGGTCGGCCAACATATTGAGCTATGTGACTGATTTCAGCACCGCTTGGAATCGATTTTGGTTTACACCAACGTTTCCTCATACGCTTGGTGTCCTCAGAATCGCCACTGGAGCCATGCTGTTTTATATGCACATGGTTTGGGGAAGCGATCTTCTGTCGTTCCTTGGACCAGACGCGTGGTTGACCGGCGACGTTATCCGCTTGATTCATCAAGGTGACTACACTTGGTCGTACCTTAACTACATCGATTCACCTCCTTTGCTATGGGCCCATCATGCGTTGATGCTGATGGTCGCACTTTGCTTTGCAGTGGGATTCGGAACGCGTATCACGGCTCCGTTGGCTTGGTTTCTGAATCTGATGTATTGCCATCGACTGACAGGCCATTTGTTTGGTCTCGATCAAGTCATGATGTTGCTACTGATGTATCTAATGCTTGCTCCCTGCGGGTCGGTATATTCCGTCGACGCTTGGTTACAACGCAAACGAAAGCGAGCTGGTAAAAGCCCAAGTTGGTGGTTACCTGATGCAACCCCTAGTTCAGCCACTCAAGTTGCCACACGTCTTATGCAATTGCATTTATGTGTGATTTATCTCTTTGGTGGGATCAGCAAACTGAGAGGTGAGATGTGGTGGGATGGAAGTGCGTTGTGGTATGCGCTGGTTAATTGGGAATATCAATCGATCGATGCGGTTTGGTTAGGGCACTATCCCACGCTGCTTGGAGCACTCGCTCACATCACCATCTTTTGGGAAACATTTTATTGTGCTACTGTTTGGCCCCGTTTCTCACGACCATGGACCTTGGCTTTGGCCATTGCCGTTCATGGTGGAATCGCCATCGGTTTAGGCATGATCACCTTTGGCCTGATGATGATCGTTGTCAATTTGAGTTTTATCTCGCCTATCACCATGCGAGCGATCGTCGCCAAAATAACAAGACGCCCCGCAAGTGAATGACTTGAGGAGCGTCTTGAAGATTTTGTGGACGTTGAACAGCGTTACCTAATTAGGCGCCGTATTTTCCGAGTCGGCCTGCGTTCGCTAAAGCCAACGTCATCAAGTATTGGGCTTCAAAGTGTCCTAGGCCACCGGTGATGCAGGTTGATTCATTAAATGCCTGCTGCGGATCAGGGCGGCAGCAATCCGAAACCAACAAAGTTGGCACGGGGTGCCACGAATGGCTCTTCAAATAGCTGGGTGTGCTATGATCGCCGGTGACGATCAACACGTCGGGCTTCAAGCCAGTAATGCGAGGCAGAATGCTGTCGAGCTCTTCGATTCGTTGAACTTTTTCTGCGAAGTTGCCATCTTCGCCTGTGCTATCGGTGTACTTGAAGTGAAGGAAGAAGAAGTCATAGTCCTTCCAAGCTTGTTCGAGCACATCGATCTGCTCTGCTAAGGTATGAGCCTTGCCGATAACGTCCATACCAACGAGCCGTGCCAAGCCTTTGTACATCGGATAGACGGCGATGGCTGCCGCCTTGAGCCCATAAACTTCTTTGTAGCTAGGCAAGGCGGGTTTTCCGGCAAAGCCACGCATCGTGTGATAGTTCGCTTTGGGGTGCCCGGCCAGAATCTTCTTCGCTTGAGCCAAAAACTCTTTAGCGACTTCGGCGGTCTTGGCGCTGGCCGCATCAGCTGGACGTGGGTCTAACGCTGGCACACCGGTCTTTTGTGGATCGGTATCAAAGACGTTACCACCAAGGCCTTCACCACGGAAGACAACTACGAATCGGTGCTCCTTCACTGGTTCGACAAAGATCTCTACGCCAGGGATCTTTACCTGACGCAAAGAAATTGCCAAAGGAGCACTTTCTTCGGAAGAGATGCGGCCGGCTCGGCGATCGGTGATATTGCCGTTCGCATCAATCGTGCAAAAGTTGCAACGAATGGCGACATCACCGGGCTTCAATTCAAATCCGATACCTGTAGCTTCAAGTGCTCCACGTCCGATCTGATACTTGAGAGGATCGTATCCGAAGAGTCCCAAATGGCCAGGGCCGCTACCAGGAGCAATGCCTGGCTTCACTGGAATACTGGCCCCTTGCACACCACGTTTGGCCAAAGCATCCAAGTTCGGTGTCTTCGCTGCTTCTAATTCCGTTGGTCCACCTACTTCCATAGGCAAACCACCCAAACCATCTGCAACTAACATGACGATTTTGGATGAATTGGTGAGAAACAACTCGCGGGTTAGGTCGTGGATATCCATTGAAAACGATCTCTCAAGAAAACTTAATCCAAATGCACAAATTCCAATTAGCAACTTTATTTATCACATTCTGCTTCTGTTACCAATGGGATGCCCGACCGCTCGCGCCCATAATCTGGGGCGTCCAACCGCAAACGTCACGGTTTGCCCAGCGGTTTGCCGCTCGATTGGTCCCTCGGCGGTAAGCAGCAAAAACCATGGGTGTAGTAGTGGGAAATAACAGAAAGCGTTATCTTGTCGATATCTAGGACTCGTTCAAGAAAGCGGACTTTTACCTGGGCCTGCGGGCACAGTTTGGAATGGTTTAGGGAGGGCAATTGCCATGGAAATGTTGCGTTTCGATCCATCTGGTGCCTACGTGGGTGAACATGGGCTACAGGCTGCCCAAGTAACAGCACTTTTGCCCCGCTTACACACCATTCGTGAACAGATATGCGGACCAGAAAGTGAAATGTTGGCGGGCAAACGCCCCATTCCAGCGGAGTACGATCCACTAGACGCCGCCTTTTTTCCACTTCCCGAAAAATTGCTCGCCGAATACCAAGCGGATCGAAAGGGTAGTGAACTGGGCCGCATCTTCAAATTGGCTCATCAATTACATGCGGCCGTCGATCGCGTCGTGGTGCTCGGCATCGGTGGTTCTTACATGGGGGCGAAAGCCCTTATGGATAGCTGCTGCCAACCGTTCTTCAATGAACTCTCGCGCGGCGATCGAGGCAGTAAACCGAGAATGTACTTTGAAGGCAACAATGTCGATAACGATGCTTCGCAAGGCCTGCTCCATTTGCTGGGCGCTCATCATGGAAAAGTTGCTGCCGATGAATTGCAGCGATGGGCATTGGTCGTCATCTCCAAGAGTGGTGGCACCTTAGAAACCGCAGCCGCATTGCGACAATTCATGTCCGCACTCGAAAAGAGTTGCGGCGGTGATGTAGAAGCCTTCAAAAAACTTCTGATTCCCGTCACTGGCGAAACAGGAAAACTGCGCAACCTTGCGAATGAACTGAAAGTCCCAGAGACCTTTCCGGTTCCCGATGGAGTAGGGGGGCGTTTCTCGGTTCTCTCAGCGGTCGGTTTAGTTCCAGCCGCCATTTTGGGCTTGGACGTCGTCAAACTGCTGGAAGGTGCGGCCGCCATGAATCGGCATTTCCGCGAAGCACCGCCTGAAGAGAACATTGTCCTCAAATATGTGGCTGTCAATCATTTGCTCGAAACATTGCGAGGATGCAACGTCCGTATTTTGAGCGTCTGGAGCAAAGCCCTAGAATCAGCTGGCTTATGGTATGACCAGTTACTTGCCGAAAGCCTTGGCAAAGACCTCTTGGGGGCTATGCCATTGACTACAGTGAATACACGTGACTTACACTCGCGTCATCAACAGCATCAACAGGGGCGACGCGACAAAGTCATCAACAACTTGATCGTGGACAAATATCGTTTTGACCCACTTCCGGTCGGACGACGAAATAGCGATCCCGACTCATTGAACGACATCGCAGACAAAACGCTTCCCGACATTATGAAGGCCGCGATTGATGGTACCAACGAAGCTTTGCGCAGCGATGGTCGTCCCACAACGAACCTCTTCATGCCCCGTATTGATGAAACCTATATGGGACAGTTTTTCCAAATGATGATGTTGGCCACTGTAGTGGAAGGTCGACTGCTAGGCATGAACCCCTATGGCCAGCCTGGTGTGGAAGCCTACAAGAAAAACATGAGCCGTCTGCTAGGTCGCAAGTAATTCAGCCAACCGCACTCAATGGATGTTAGTATCGATGACAATTCAAATCACTTGGCTCGGACACTCCTGCTGGCTGATTGA
>JAFLCP010000184.1 GCA_017303505.1 Planctomycetota bacterium
CGAATTCGGTGATTGGCCACGATGTTCAGCCAACTGGTCGATACGCGTTCCGGGGCGATAGGCTTGTTGCACAAGGTCTCGTTGGGCGGGTGGGAGCTTTTCTAAGCAGAGGTCGAGGGCTTCGCGTTGTCGTTGGTGATATTCACTTCTTGATTCGGCTTCTTGAGCGATTAAATCAAAGACATCTTGATTGAATACCAGACGATCACGAGCTCGATCGCGCAGCCAAGCCAAAGCTTCGAACCGACTGACCGCAAACGCCCATTTGCGAAAGTCTTCGCCAGTGGGATAGTCCGCAAATTTTCGCCAAAGCACAACGGCCACTTCCTGCATCACTTCTTCGACATCATCGCGGCTCGGAATCAAGGTGCGTACATACGAACGAATGGCAAGTTCATTCGCTGTATACAGCTTGAGAAAGCGGATTTGTCTCGAATCTTCGGATTCCATTTTCGATCGATGCGGGAGTTGGAGGGAACGCGAATCAGTTCGCGCGGAGATGTCTATCGTAATAACTCCGCCAAAAATCCGATTTGCCGTGCGGCACCGAAAAAAGTTCGAAATGGCGCTCGAAGTAGCGTTTGTTCAGCATTTTTTCAGGGAAATTGCTCCCGGATTTCCTCAAAAGAAGTAAAAAAGCCACTGCACGCTGAGACGTGCAGTGGCTTTGGGTTGAGGGTGATTCGCCTAGGATTGCCGTGGCAGATGGCGTTAACCGCCAACCACTACCATTCGCGAAGGGGTTCCACCGACTATCGTTTTGTTGTCGACTTCAAGGGAAGCGAGAGAGATCGCCCAGATCGATCCATCACCTGGGTTGGAAATAAACGCCCACCTGCCGCTCGCGGAGAAAGCGACTTCATGATGACCGCCGTGTCCCACAATTTTGCTGGGGCCCACGCCCAATTTTTTGCTGACCTTGGCATCGCTAAAGTTGCCATCGCCGTTAGGGTCGAGGTCTACAATCGACAGAGATTCGGCCACTTCGCTGTCACGTCGATCGCCGAACATGAATGCGTATTGTTTACCGGTAGCTGTTTTCACGCAGGCCGGCGTAGTCCAAGCCAGGCCCTCTTCGATAGGCATGGAAATTTTGTTGACAACAGGCTCTGAAGATTTGGCGTCGATGATGCACAACGTTGCCGAATCTTTTGTGCCCGTTGTGAATAATACATGGCTGCCATGATTGGCGAACGCTCCGGTTCGAAGTGGCTTGCCTGTCGCTGCGTCTTGGCCAAGTGACAGGTGGTTGATCTTGACCGAATCGGGGCGTTGTTTGAGCCCAATATCAGCTTCGACCCAATCGATTCCGTCGGATGGTGCAAAGAAGATGCGGCCCGAATTGGTTGTTGCACCGTGCAACCCACCACTGGGCAATTTAAGCGAATAACCTTTGCCAGGCGCGTTGATATCTAGCGGTATGACATCGACGCGCCCTTGGTTTTCACCATCGCGATCCATCCAGGTGGCATAACATACTTGGCGATCCACAGCTGCCAGAGTGATGTGCCCTCCCCCACCTGCATAAAAGCGAGCGAGTGAGTCTGCAGTGGTTGTCGCATTGGCTTTGCTCAGGGCGGCTGCGGTGAGTAGCGTAAAGCCATTCTTTTTGTCGTTGGCTAGAAAAATGTCGCCTTGATAATTGTAGACATGGGCTGGGTTACCTTGCTCTTGATCCAGCTTTGAGGCCACGATCGATGGCGGTTGATCGAAATGCCAATGCGAATGATCGCCATGTTCTTCTTCGGTGACACCCGAACTCAAGGCGACCCAACCCGATTGGAATTGACCATTGTCGTTGTCATGAATGCCAACCACGACGATGCCATTCGAGTCTTCCATTTGTACGAAGCTCTGTTTTTCTCCATCGAGTTTGGGAAAGCCCGATACGGTTTGTGGCTTGAGCGACAATCCATCAGAGCCGCGTGTGACATCCGACCATTTCAGCGTTTGGTCGGAACCATCTTGCCACATGATTCGAGCGAAAACTCTCGGTTTTGTTTCAGCAGCTGGAGCTTTTTTTGCCTCTTGCGCAAAGGCCGAACTAGACCAAGCGCATGCGACTAGCGCCAGGGCTTTGGCTGGAGTCATCTTCATATTGCATTCCTACTATGTGGGTAAATGGAGATGGTTGACCCGACGCAGGTATCAGTAGGAGCTCAAGCCCGATGAGTGGGGAGAGGCACCTGCGCTGAGCCCGCCAGATCAAACCATGAGTCAAGAAAGGCACGTACCGTCGATATGTACTGCCTACATGCCTATTGTATGCAAATGCAATTTGTGTGCAAGAGAGCTTATTTGGGTTGATAGACGAACGATTTGTCGTCGCGGGGGATCACCCATACATTGCGAAAACGGACAGGGCTGTCATGATCTTGCAAGAAAAAGGGCCCTACCGAATTCTTTTGCATCTCGACATTAATGGCCTTCAGATAGTCCGTCGTACCATAGCGGAACGGATGGTAAACCGAACGAGGGTCGGTAAAGGTGCTTTCTTTTTGCACAAGCTGACCATTGAGCCAAGCGGTGATCATGCCTGGTTCGGTGATTTTGCCAGTGGCATCGCGTCGAGGTGCGGTGTAACGGATATCGTACACTTGCCATTCACCGGCGGGTTTGGCTGCGTTGACTAATGGAGCGTGGAAACCGTAGATCGAACCGGTGTCGTTTTGGTCGGGCTTCTCTTTGCCAGCCGAATCGAGAATCTGCAATTCATAGTTGCCATGAATATAAATGCCGCTGTTCCCTTGGGCTTGTTTCACGGTGTTGAATTCGACGTGGATATCGGCGTCGCGAAAATGAAGTTTGCTCACGATATGGTTGACTCGGTTTCCGTTTCGGGTGGAAACGAGTTCCCCGTTTTCGACATTCCAATTAACAGGACCGCCATCCATCGCTGTCCAATGATCGAGTCCCTTACCATCCCAGAGCACGATGGCATTTGCGGGTGGTGTCGCTGGTATCTGGCTTTGGTCGGGATGGAAACTGCGATGAGACTCGTCGCCCAACAGCGGCAATGGACTTAGAGAGGAGGTGATGAAGAAGGTGCAGAACGTAAGCGACGAGAAAATGCGCGCGCAGCAATTTAAGAGAGGCATGATTGGCAGCAATGAGTGAGAGGAATGAATGGCTTAGATGTCCATTAATCCCTGCTTGATCACCCACACAGCAGCGGCAGTGCGATCGGTCGCAGGAATTTTTCTAAGCACATTCTGTACGTGCTCCTTCACCGTTTCAACACTGATGCCCATCGAGAAGCCAATTTCTCGGTTCGAAAGTCCCAACGCAATATTGGTGGCAACTTGCAACTCGCGTGGCGAGAGGCGGGTACCATCGACGGGTTCCATGCGTTTAATGCGGCTCATCAACATTTGAATGCGTTTGTATTCTTTGCCGACAGGTTCATCGACACCGGCAGCTGCATTCTTAATGGCCATGATGAGATCTTCACGAGCACACGACTTAAGCACATAGTCGAGCGCTCCTAACGCAACAGCGCGAGCCACAAAGGTCATGTTGTCCCATGCGGAGAACATGACGACTTTCGTGTCGGGGCTTTGGGCCCGAATTTTGTCGAGAGCTAGCAATCCGTCATCATCGGGCATGCGTACGTCCATCAAAATGACGTCTGGCTTTATGTCAGCATATTGGGCTTCCGTGGCCTCGGCGCTACCCAAGACCCCCACAATTTCGATGCCAGATCCTTCCAACATAATGGGGAGCCCAGCACGAATGAGGGGATGGTCGTCTGCGATTAGTAGTCGAATTGACATGATTTGCACCACAGCAGCAGTTACAATATGGACACGAACCCAGCCATTGGATGGGTGAACCTAGTTGCGAATTTTGATTGGTCGAGGATCAAGTCCCAACTTAAATATACCCCATATAATGGGAGTGTGCGGGATATTTGGCTAGTCCAACGTCCGATTTGCAAAAAGGTTCAGGGAATTTTTTTGGGTATATTTCAGGGGGAAATGCGCTTATGCGCACAACTCACCGTCAGTGAGAGGGGAATGTCCGTCATGCGAGTTTCTTGCACGGGTGTAGTTTATGTGGGGGGGGTGTTGTCCCGCCACGCATTTCGGAAAGCCTTCACTTTGGTCGAATTGTTAGTCGTCCTAGCCATTATCGGCGTCTTGGTCGGATTGTTGCTTCCCGCCATTCAATCGGCTCGCGAAGCAGCCCGTCGCATGAGTTGCTCGAACAATATGCGACAGGTGGGAATCGCATTGCATATGTTTCATGACACAAATCGCGCGTTTCCTGCATCGGGCTGGACCACAACGGGGCCAGGCAATCCTGCAGGTAAATTCGTGGGTTGGCGTCCGCTAACGCTACCGTTTCTTGAACAATCCAACGCTTTTCAACTCTATAACTTCTCATTGAATTGGTGGGAGGGAACGAATCTCACCTTGGCGGCGATTCCATTTCCCATGTTTCGTTGTCCGTCGACACCTGAAAATTCGCCCGTCTTGAGCATCATTGCCAAGAATCCACGTCCCTCTTTAACACTTACGCTTCCATTGGGCCCGACCGACTATGAGGCGATTCAGGGTGTTCAGCCCGCTTCGATCGATCCGGTTTTCTACAACACGGGGAATCGTTTTGCTGTGATGCATCGCAATTCACGAGTCCGCATGGGAGATATCTTGGATGGCACCTCCAATACGATTTGTGTTGTCGAATGCGCAGGTCGACCAGTAGTATACCGCTTAAGGCAAGTGCGTCGTGATCTCAACAACGATCAGGGAATTGGTTGGGCGGATAGCGAAGGGCCGTTCAGTTTGGACGGAGCCAGTGCAGATGGAAGTCGAGAAGGATGCACACCAGCGGCAGGTTGTAATATTGCTATGAATGTTCGCAACGACAACGAACCCTATAGTTTTCATCCGGGTGGCATTCAAGCGTTGTATGCTGATGGCCATGTCGATTTTGTACCGCAAACAATCGACATCAAAGTGATGGCCGCCCAATGCACTCGCGCTGCCGGCGAAGTCATCACTCTTCCCTAGGTTGACTGCGAAGTCGTTTAGCCCGTTGCCATAGCGCATGCGAAGGCTAGGGCAGCAGACGTTTGACCCATCTCTGGTACATGCATCCCCACTACGCCCGCAGGGCGCCGATGGTCGACGCCCTGCGGTGGTTGGTACCGCAAATTCAGTCCAGCTTATGATGCCCTAGCCTCCGCATGTGCTGCAGCAACGCGCTAATCGAAGGAGCTACGATCACTGGATTAACGATGGCGATACAGCTTATTTAGGCGATTCGATGACCTTCAAATCGAAGTCGGTCGAGTTGCCGCGTAACTCAGGTGCATACATGCCCGAGATGTCCGCTGGCAAAGCGGTAAAGGTACCTGGTGCTTCCGCGCGAAGCTGATATCGCAATGAATGTGTGCCACGTGGCAAGGTTCGCAAGAAGAACGAGGTCTTCTGCTCACGCAATTCACGATAAACACTCAAACCACCTGTCGAATAGTAACCGCTCTCGGTATCAACGGCTTCCAGTCCGGCTGGTTTGCGATCTTCCAAGAGCAAGTACTCATAGTCATTCTTTGATTCGACGAGCAATTCCACTTCGACCAACGTGCCGCTTGGTAAGTCTTGTAAATCCTCCAAAGCGATGCGCGTTAACGCGGTTCGTTCGGCATCCAGAATCTCGCCTCGATCGCCTGCCAAGGTGAGATCCTTCTTGACGCGATCTTGGCGATAGAAGCGACGTTCCACTTTCACTTCTAGTCCAGCGGCTGCGATTTCTTCTTCCTGAGTGAACTGAGTCATGTAAACATTCCAGTAGATGGAACCTTTACCAGCAGTGCGACGGATCTCAAGGCGATGTTCGCCTGTAGTGACCGCGTTACCCACAATCTCAATCGTGTTGTTGATATCGAAGAGATTATCTTTGGTGAAGGTGACCGTACCCAAGCGTTTATCATCCAGCCACACTTCGGCAGTGAGATCCGGTGACAACTCACCTGTAGCCTTAAGGTAATCCGCAAAGGCTTCGATGACTAACGATGTGTCGCGGGTGCTATTCCAATAGGTGGCATGCTTACGTTGATTCAAGAGATACTTCACCACACGTGGTGCGATTTCGCCTTGAGGATCAACTTGGGTAAGCAACTTGAGATACATCGCCATCGATTCGATTTCGCTACCATACCAATACCACCAGGGTGATCGATCGCGAAGATAAGCGGTCTCGTTCTCAGCATCCTGGACCAAGAATTGCTCGATGTTCTCTCGCAATAGATCGGTCTGTTCCTTGTTACCCACCTTGTGTGTTGCCAGTGCCAACAACGAGTGGCTGTACACGCTGAGATGTTCTCGCTTCTCTACCAAGATGTTTTGCATCTCGGCGTTATTGCGACCTGCAATCGTCAGGATATGGAAAATCAACGCATCGGTATTGTCAGGATGCACCTTGTAAGGTTTGGTTTCGGTGGCTGCATTCTTTAGCTTCTGCAACTCGTTGGCTTGATATTGATCCAGCCAAGCTAAACCTCGTTCGACCACATCGGGAACAATGGGCACATCGTTTTCTTGAGCGATCAGCAAACCGCGCACTACCACTGCCGTCGTATGCGGCCAGCTCTGTTCGCCATAGCCGCTGAACCAACCCCAACCGCCATCCGAGTTTTGCATATCGGTAAGCTTGTTAACGCCAGTTTGCACCAGCTTATTAACTTCTTCCTCGCTGAAGACGGGGTTGCGATCAAAGCGTTTCCACTGTTCGGCGCGAGCTGCAGGATCACCCAACTCTTGTGCATTTAGGTTGTTGCGTTTCTTGGCGATGGCAGCCAGATCGAGCTGCATGCTTTGCAGTGTTTTCTGGGTGACCACGGTGGGCAAGAAGCGATTTAAGGTCTGTTCAGTGCAACCATATGGATAATCGACCATATAAGGTAAGGCGTCGATCATCGAAGCGGCCAACGATGGAGAAACTCGTACGGTGAGTTTCGATTGTTCTGGACGGCGTGCGGCGGGGACATTGAATTTTACACCGCTCACACCATTCTCACCGCGCACGGTCCCCGCAAAACTTTCGGTTTTCAGTATGCCATTGACCAAAATGGGCATTTTCAATTGCATCGCGTCCGATTCCACATCGGTGAGAGCCAGGGTGCGCACGATCGCTTCACCTTCGGCGATCGCCTTGCATCGCCAATCGACACGAGCTTGACCATGAGCATCGACACGAACCGTTTGTTCTGCGGTGGCAGCATCGAGCAATTGCAATTGGGTTTCACCATCGATTTCCAGTTTAACCTTAACATCTTTGGCTTCATTCAAATCGTTGTTGACCAATGCAGAGATGATCACTTCATCGCGTTCGACGAGGAAGCGAGGCATCTGCAGTCGGACCAACAAGTTTTTGCGTGTAACCGCAGTGATACTGGATGAGCCAACACGAACACCGGAACCCACTCCCCAGCTCTTGATGTTCCAACTGGTGAGATTTTCGGGCATCTTGAATTTCAATTTCGCTTTGCCGGTGCTGTCGGCTGTGATGCTTCCTAGCCAGAAAGCGGAGTCCGCAAAATCTTGTCGAACTTTGGCCGGAGCAGCATTGGGGGCACCTGGCGCGCCGCCGCCACCTCCACCCATTCCACCGAAGGCCATCTCTCCTGCCGGTGCGGCGTCTGCCATCATGGCCATCGGCGCAGCCATGCCTCCGCCGAATCCACCCATACCGCCACCACCTGGTGCACTGCGCATCGCGGCTCCCTTGCGCATCGGTCTGCCCGGTTTACCACCTGCATTGTCTTTGCGATCGAACTGTTCGCCATCATCTGCCAGAGTGTTTCCAAAAATTCCAAGCGGAACCCAAGGATTGATACCTTCCAGATAAACAGGATAGGTCACCGCTGCGAGGTTGTTTAACTCGAATGGTGTATGATTGCGGCGCCACTTCCAGAAGTATTCGCGAATGTCGCGAGGTACAACATCGCCAGCTAACGCATCCAAGGCGCGATCATAGACGGCCAACACCGCTGAGCCTTCGACTGGTTCTCCCGTTGGATCGGTGATCGAAACTTCAACCTCAGCTTCTTCGCCTGGCAGATATTCGGCTTTGTTGGCGGTTAGCTGAATGTCCAAAACACGTTGTTCGGGCGGCACGATGATTTCTCGAACCGCTTGATGAACTTCGCCATCGTAGACCGTTAAAGCTTCGACAAAAAAGTTGGGTTGATCGCCGGGTAACACTGGGATCTCGACGACTTTCGACTTGCTTTGCAAATTGATCCATTGGGGAGTAGGATAAACTCCATTGACGGGCCGAATAAAGAGCATGACGATGGCGTCATCTCGATCGGCATTGATTTGCAATTTGACTTTATCGCCGGGCTTGTATTGTTGTTGGTCGGGAATCAACTCCAGACCGCTGAAACGGAAGTCGCTACCTTTATCATCTTGGCCACGAATGGTGAATAAGTAACCCCCTTCAATCGTGTGCGCTGCGGAATCGGTTAGTTCCAACTTCACACGATATTGGCCACCGCGCTGAGCTTCCATATCGAATTTGAGCTCTCCTTGCTCATCGGTTTGAACATCCCACTGTTCGACCAATTTTTCTTGAGGCTTTTCTTCGGCGTCGTATTCAATGCGCAACAAAGAGAGTTTACCTTTACCAGCGACCGACTTGCCACCGAGTGTTCGGGCCATGAAGTTAGCACGGATTTTGTCCCCTACACGATAGTAGCCGCGATCAAGCCAAGTGTAGATCTTGAAGGCTTCGCGAGCCGCGATCACTTCACCGGTCGACGTGATGGTACGGCGCGATGCATCGCGAACATCTACGGTGATGTTGTATCGATGATCGAACTTGCTGAGGACAGCTTTCGCTAAGCTCGAATCGATTTCAATTTCAGCGTTGCCTTCTTCATCCAGAGTGACTTCTTGATCGAGCACCAACTCAGGTGCTTCGTTACTGAATCGCGGAGACCACCATGGGCTTGGCATGCGACAGCCGACCCACCGACTCCAACCTGGATACCAAGGATAGTCGTAGCAGTACCACCAATAGCCTGGACCGTAACACCAATCGTAAGGCATCACAGGATAGAACGTATCGTTGTAGCTGGTTCGTTCTACGCGGATGCTCGCCTTAGCGCCGGCAACTGGAGTGCCGAAATAATATTTGGCGTTGATCTTCGCCTTGAATTTTTCTCCCAACTGGATCGGATCTTTTGGAGCTTCAATTTTCACTTCGAATTCGGGTTTGCGATACTCCTCGATTCGAACACGCAACTCGGTGTAGTTCTGACCTTGTGGACCTAGAACAACAAAGCTGTAGGTGCCCAGCGACGCTTGTTTGCTGATAGGGATTTCCACAACAGCACCACCGTAGGAATCTGTTTTGGCGGTTCCGTTCCAAAAAGGTTTTCCTTGTGGATCGTTCATGATCACAGAAATTTCGGAATCTTTGAGAGGAGCCGATAGTACATTGGGATCGTAACTGGCATTGGCTAACCAGAACTTCACATGGGCTGTATCACCAGGTCGATAGATGGGACGGTCACTGACACCGTACACCTTCCATTCAGCAAAATGGGACGGTTGATAAATCGCTTTCCAAAGTTGTTCATTACCCAAGAGAGCCAAACGGTTATCGTTGGTTCGTGCAACAACCAGCCACTGCAAACTTCCTTCTGTTTCGTCTGCAGCTAACAGTATCTCGCCAGTCGCAAAGGTACGCTTGCTGAAGTTCTTGACTTTCCAAGTTCCTCGACCGGTATTGGGATCATGTTCTACACCGAATCCGAAAAACTCAACCAAGGCGTTGGGAACCGGTTTACCTGTTTTGGAATCGGATACGACATACAGATTCTTTTCGTTCAGCGGCTTGCGAACGATGGCGGTGTTCTGAACCCAGACCAACGTACGTATGGCATGCGACTTGCCATCCAGGTTGGCGGTGACCAAATACAATCCAGGTTTTTGCAATGGAGTTGCAACGTCGATTCGGCGGTCCCAGTGGTTATCTCGCGGCTCAAGTTTCAAGTTCCATGAAGCAACCTGTTGCTTGAGGTATTTTTCTGCCTTGAGGTTCTGGAATAGATCTTGCGGATTCATCAGGTCGGGTGGATATCGACCAGGCATTTTTCCAAAAGCAGGTTTGTCTTGATTTTCTTGACGTTTGAAAAACTCTTTGGTATCCGCAATCAGTTTCTCAACATCGACTTCGTGGGCAATGAAGTCCGCGTTCTTGGCATTGCGGAACACCATGCTGAGTTGAGCCCCTTGGCTGGCGAGCTGTGTTGGTACTGGATCGAATTGGGCGCGTGGTTCGGTAATGTTCTTCAATCGCATCTGCGACCAGCGGTCGTCGCGCTGAATCGTGAGGATTTCCTTGAGCACTTCGACCGCGCGCGAATATTGTCGGCGGTTTTCATAGATGGTTGCTAATTGTTGCAACGCGCTTATTCGAATCGGAGTCTCTTTGGTTTCGCCAATCTCCCTGAAAATCTTAATGGGACTATAGACAGCATCGATTTTGAATCGGCGAACGCCATTAGCTAAACGCGCGATCGTCTCATCGTCGCTGAGCGTATGAATTTGAAAGACACCAGTTTGGTTTTCGGACGCTTCGTCTTCTTTCTCTTCGAAAGCTGATAGCCAACGTTCGCTTTGCAAGGTATCAACAGAAAATTGACCATTGAGAAATGAAGCCCAGGTGAATTTAGCGTTATTTCCCAGAGGTGCGGAAGCTTCCATTGCTTGGTCGACAAGCCAATGGGCGCGTTCGCCGTCATTTTTAGCTTCGTCCCAAGACTTTGGTGATGCGTGATAGATTGGGTTGCCATCTTTGTCGACCGGGGCAAAGCGATTGGCGCTCTCCGATGGCGCTTCGAAGTCGAGATAGTTCGGGGCTGTGGCTAAGTCTGTCTTTTGTTGGAGACGCCAACCCATTTGCATTTGGCGGTTATGCAGCACCGCGTTCAAGATCTCGAGATAAAGTGGGGCAATGTCTGCTACAGATTCTTTACCTTCATCCACTGATTTCAGGGCGGCTTTCAGTGATTGGTCATACCAAATTAACGCTTGTTGACGATCTTGCTCTGCGGTGTTAATCCAGCTACCAGTGCGATTATCGGTTGGCGCACGATGGAACTCTTGGTCCGATACGATCCCATAGTTAGGACTGTGCAAGACGGTAAACGCCGCTTTCGATAGCAGCTTCCAATTATTGGGATGGTTGGCGACTGATTCCTTGAGCAGGCCATCCACTTCTTCGTTGAGATTGAGACGCCGCATGCTGTCGATCGCTTTTTGCAAATCGTCCGGAACCTTAGCGGCCGTCGTGTCTCGATGGATCGCCAATTGTCGATAAGCATCGTAAGCCTGTTTCCAATTCTGCCGTGCGAAGGCAGTTTCGGCTTGCTTGCGAAGGGTTGACTCATCGGGCGTTTGCGTGACACCCACCATGGCGGCTGTTCCTATGACTAACAGAAAAATGGCCATCCAAGAAGCTTTGGCGAACATTGATAAGCACCTGATTGAAAGACTCTGGGGAGGTCCCAAGGTTTCTTAGTTTTACCATGGTTTAGAAAAGCGTTGGGGGGTAGACGGTGCGATTCCCCTGCTGGTTCCCGAATTCTAGGGAATAGAGAAAATTCTCTGTGAAAATCCAGAGAGTGGGGGGAATGGGCCACGATGCGAGCGAGTTGCTCGCATTGTTAATGCCGCAGTTGGCCTAATTCCCCCTAAGGCATTCTATGATCAGCTCGTGTGCCGCTGCTACTTACTCGACGTCCGCGACCACTTCACCACGGTCGCGTGTTCCCAGAGCTCGCCAAGTCGAAAGCTGAATAGTATTGGCGATCGTCCGTACCGATCCGTCCATGTTCAATGTATTCACCACACCTGGATGATAACTGCGCGAAGTGATAACACCATAAGTTGGGGCCGTCGGACTGACACCTTCGCGCGAGCTGCTGACATCGATGTCATAGGTGCGGCCATCTAAAAGATATGGGACCAAAGTGTTGGGTGAAAATGTTGTCGTAAATCCGTTGTGAATCGCGCGGCCGCAAACCCATTCGGTGTGGCCGCTGGCAATGCCCCAAGCACCACCGCCTGTATACGAAGTGGCCACATCTTCCGGGCGAATCGGTGCCGTCAAAGGCATCGAAGTCACATCATGAAACCGAGGGTTGTAGGCTTTCACTTCCGACATACCTACTGTGTTGCTCAAGCCATCGACCAAAGACGATGGTTTTATTTTCGCATTGGCACCAAAAGCACCACCCCCATCGACGCGTTGAACAGGTTGGTAAATCAAGAACTCGCCCACGTTGAGCCCATAATTCAAAGGATAATGCTCCGGAACGCCTGAAGCGTTAAGACGCTGGCGATCATTGATCTCGCTTGGGCACATCAACACAGGAATCTTCAAAGCGGCGATTCCGCTCGGGGGAAAATTGGCTTTATTGCCAGCGGCATGATAACCGATCGAGAAGTTAATCATGTTGTACGCTGTGCCCCCTTCGACATACGGCAACAAGAAGGCTTGTCCCGACCAAGGTTGATTGGCAGAACCACCGATCGAAACATTCGCCGAAGGAAAGCACTTCATCGCGCTTTCATAGTTGTGCAAGGCGAGGCCCAATTGCTTGAGATTGTTTTGGCACGACATACGACGCGCTGCTTCTCGCGCCGCTTGCACCGCAGGTAACAACAAGCCCACCAAGATGCCGATGATCGCGATCACCACCAACAGTTCAACCAACGTGAA
>JAFLCP010000185.1 GCA_017303505.1 Planctomycetota bacterium
AAAAAAACTTCCATAGCGGCCCGGGCTTTCATATCGGCATTATAAAACGCTACCAAATCCATCGTTTCGAGCTGGCGATAACCTTCGTTGATGGTCACCTCGAATGCAAGTTCTCGTTTGCCTTGGCTGACATCGCCCAGCCATCTCTCTGCAAATTTGCCTGCGGTGTTGTAATAGACATCGTTACGGAATTTGGTTTCTGCAAAGGACCAGCCACCCGTAATACATGCGGTTACTGTTCCAAATAATACGCATGTTTTTAGGAAAGACTTCGAACGGCGCTTCTGCAGAAGGCTGTAGCAAATCACACCTGCCAATAAGGTGATAATCGGTGCAAACATTAGTTGTCCATACGCGACAGCGAATGGAGACAAGAGTGTCCCTGCGAGTGTGATAAAGCCAAGAAACGGGACAAGCATGCCAGATGACTCGACGTCTTCTTTCAGGTCGGCGGCTTCAGCACGTAGTTCCATATTTCTGTCCGAATCTCACGTTAAACAATGGGAGGAAACGACCGAGTTGACTTTGGTGATTCAATGCGAACTTCTTATCGACCAGCCGGTTTGGTAGCTGGGGCCAGCACACGTTGCAATTCTTGAAGGGATGTGTGTCCAACCACTGCCGCCAACAGCCCTTCCTCTTGGAAAGACTTGTGGCCAAGTTTCTTGGCGACTTGTCGCAAGAAATCAGGTGTTGGGTTTTGCATTGCCGCTTTGCGGAATTGATCGTCGATGGTCAACACCTCAAAAATACCGATGCGTCCGAAGTAGCCTCGTCCTTTGCAGCGTCTGCATATTGGAATTTCGATCGGCTTTCCGTTTGCATCCACACGTTGTTCCGGCGGTGGCGGGATATACGGTTGATAGAGCGTCTTCACTCGATCTGGTGGCAAGCCCAAGCGTTGCAACATTTGTGGGTTTGGTTGGAAGCCTTGCTTGCAGTTATCGCACAGGCGACGAACCAATCGAACGTTGATCACGGACTTCACAAGTTTGATTAGTTGTGGTGCCAAGGCTTTATGCTGTGCTAAAAACTTGCAATATGCTTCAACAGCGTCTGTAGCACCCATGCGGGTAATGCAATGTCTGTTTTCTACGGTGAGTTCATTGATGATGAACTTGGCCGTGTCATCATTAACAAAGTCAGGAATGACATACACGTCGGGCTGTTTGAGAACCAACCGTTTGAGAACGGTCATCGGCGTCTCGCCCGCTGCCGCGTCGAAAGTGTTCGGCGCCACATTGATGATTTCTGGCTCGGCTTTGGCTTTGTCTTCGACCGAGACAAAGTCACGTACAAACTTATCAGCCGCTTCCAGCGAAACTCGCCATGTGGTGGGGAAACCATGTCCGGGAGGACCGCTGACAATCACGATTCCACCGGTATCGTTCAATGCTGCTCGCCAAGTTTCTTGAAGCTTGGAACGCATCCCGATATCGTCGAGCGATTTTAGCTTGGTCTTCTTGGGCTCAATTCGAATCATCACCCGTTCGCCTGTGGGAACGCCTTGGGTGACAATTTCGGCGATCCAATCTTCCTTGGCAAAATGGAAACCTAGTTTAGCTTCCTGTTTTGAGCGGCGGTCCATTGGATTGAGGCCAGCTAATTTCTTAAGCGCAATCAATGCGGCATCGCCAGGCTCGCGTTCCATCGGTGGTTTGACTTCAGGTAAACCATCGACACGAAAACGAACCATCACACCATTCTGAGCATAGTCGAGCATCACGATGTCAGCGTGCTCAAGCATCGCAAAGGCCAGCAACTGTGTGATAACGGGAAAGCCGGGAAGTTGGCGGGAGGCAATCATGATGCCATCCGATTCTCCCTTGTTTGCACCCTTGGGTTTAAACTCCAAGGGTGGCAATACGATTTGCGGTTCAGCCGGGGCTGGTTTCTTCTTCTTATCTGCAAGTCCCATAGAAATTCAATTTTTCTGACGTTAAAGGCAATAGTGTTAGATGATACCAGGCTGGCTGACTTCGATACCCTTGAGGGCCATCTTGAGAGCGTCTTTGTTGGGGGCCACAGCGAAAGCGGTTGGACGATCAATCAATTCCAAGTCGATCAAACTCTTGAGGCTCATGGTAAAGTCCTGCATGCCTTCAGCTGCACCAATACGAATAGCATCGGGGAGTTTTTCATCTTTGCCCTCAAGAACGAGCTTCCTGATCATTGGGGTGAAGGTCATGATTTCCACGGTGGGAACACGGCCAACACCTTCCTTAATCGACTTGAGCAACTTTTGAGCGACGATGCCCTTCATGTTAAACGCGATCGCGCTGCGGATCGCGCCGTGCATTTCTTCAGGGAACAAGTCGAGAATACGACCGATGGTGGTCGGAGCACTAGAAGCGTGAATGGTACCGAACACCAAGTGACCCGTTTCGGCCGCATGGATAGCCGTCATAAACGTTTCTTGGTCACGCATTTCGCCCACAAGGATGATGTCAGGGTCTTCACGAACCGCGTGTTTCATTCCGATGCCGAAGTTCTTCACATCGTTTCCAACTTCGCGCTGATTGATCAAGCACTTGTCTTCAGTGAACACAAACTCAATCGGATCTTCCAACGTTAGAATATGTTTGCGATAGCAACGATTGATATAATTCAACATCGAAGCGATCGTGGTACTTTTACCCGAACCGGTAACCCCTGCTAACAGAATCATCCCTTGGTCATAATGGCACAAGCTCTCCATCACTGGCGGCAAGTTCAAGCCTTCAAAGTTAGGAATGAAGTTGTTAACGCGACGAGCGACCAAGCCGATGCGACCGAGTTGTTTAAGCATGTTGACGCGGAAACGCCAATTTACGCCATCCACATCAACCACATACGCGAAGTCAGCCCCCCCATCTTCCTCAAATATTCGGCGCTGACGATCATCCAACATGGGAACCAGTAGGTTCACCATTTCTTCCGTTTCGATCGGTGGACGATTCAATGGACGAAGTTCACCGTTAACACGGACAATGGGTGGCTGACCTACTTTCATGTGCAAGTCAGAGCCCTTCAAACGCACCAAAGCTCGAAAGATCTTGTCGACCTCAAGTTCATGACGAACTTTCAGCAAAGAGCTCATCAAGCTATCTTGGGTGACGTTATTGACTGGAGCCGAAGACGAACTTGAACCGTGGCTACTATGTGATACGTCCACTGCGGATGAATCCTTCGAGGGTTAACAAAACACTGACGACTAACTACAGCCTCACCGGGATACCCCGCTCGGCCATCAAACGCTTGGTTTCTTCTATTGTATACTGACCGTAGTGAAAAATGCTTGCCGCGAGAGCCGCATCTGCTTTTCCAAGCAGAATTGCGTCGGCCAAATGTTCCGGTTTTCCGGCCCCACCGCTCGCTACAACCGGAATTCCCACTGCATTGCTCACCGCTGCAGTCACTTCAATATCGTATCCATCCTTGGTGCCATCCCGGTCCATGCTGGTCAACACGATTTCCCCGGCTCCAAGTTGTTCGACTTGTTGAGCCCAAGCGACCGCTTCGAGACCCGTGGGCGTGCGACCGCCGTTGATGTGGACTTCCCAAACTTCGCGGCCATCCTTGTGGATTCGCTTGGGATCAATATTAACCACAATGCACTGACTTCCAAATCTTTCGGCAGCTTGACGCACAAATTCGGGGTTTTTGCAGGCGGTCGAGTTGATCGAAACTTTGTCGCAGCCCGCATTGAGGAGGTTACGGATATCCTCCAAAGTTCGAATACCGCCGCCGACGGTTAGAGGCATGAAGACTTGTTCAGCGGTGCGGCGGACCACGTCCAGGATAATGCCCCGCTGTTCATGGCTGGCGGTGATGTCCAAGAATACCAGTTCGTCTGCCCCTTCTTTTTCATAACGAGAAGCGACTTCAACCGGATCACCCGCATCGCGAAGGTGGAGAAAGTTCGTCCCCTTTACGACTCGGCCACCATGAACATCAAGACAAGGAATGATTCGCTTCGCCAACATGAAAAACTTCAGTTCGTGCCACGTGCCGTGGGATTTGGGGTGTACTGTAGATATTGGGTTACCGAAAAGTGACCCGTGCCAAGCGAGTTCCATCACTTACTCGCTTGGCATCAGTTTACCCAAGAAACAGGCGAACAAAATAGTCTATCGTTGCTGAAGTATGATAAAAATGAAGTCGCCTCGCCCCTCACTTCGGGCTTCGCTCCCTTGGTTTGCCGAATTTGTCGAAAGATCCTTCTGCATTTCAGTTGGGACTGAATCTGCTGGGCTTCCATCAGCGAGCGATGGATTCTTCGGCGCGACGATGGATTGGGCTAATTGCAGTTTGCGATCATCTAGCACTTCCGATACATCCAATCGCTTTTCGCTCCAGCGTGCACGTAGAGCTTCATATTGCTCCCGCGAAATCTTCAATAACCACACGTTTTCTTCCGCTTTTGAAAATCGCTCAATCGATTCGTCTGCGGCTGGATCTAGCTGGGCTAGATCTAGCGGGTCTGGATCCGTTTGGGTTGCATTTTTCGGGGCTGAAAGCGTCTCTAGTGTTTTGGTTGAATCGATGGATAGCCACAATTTCCATTCACTCTCAGAAGCCGATTTCTCAAGGTCTGCAAAGACTGCGACAGGAACTTGCAGGTGTACCGCAGGAATCGTGACAAGCGTGGCTGTGCTTCCAGCTTCTGCATCTTGCAAGTCAGCAGCAGCATCCACCTGAGTCTGTTTTTTATCTCCCTGAAGACCTCCCCTTCCCGGTACAGCTGCTTCTGCAGGTATGGCACCACGTTCAAGCAATACACCACCTTCTGGCATAGCATCACCTTCAGTTAATGCCACCTCTCCAGCGGCCGAAGGCGACCCGGTCGGCTCAACACGTTTTAGCTGTTCGGAGAACATGTTCGGCAGTGTCTTATCAGCCGCCAAGGCTGGCGAAATCGCTTCGGATTCCACGGTCGGTTTTACCAGGAAATAGCTCGCTATTTTCGGTTCGTCGACCTGCTCGGTGTAGAACCTCTGAAAGGTCAGATACCGTGGAGTGGTCCTAAACGCATCAGCTTCATTCGCATTCACAGTTCGACTATCGTCTCGTTCTACCGAGCGCATACCCCCTGCTGCACCACTTCCACCTGCTCCCGCATTGGCACCAGGGGCTCGTCCCATACCGGCGCTGCTGGCCATTGCTTTTGGACTAGGGGCTGTTGGACTTGGAGCTGTTGGATTTGGAGCTGCGGGAACAGGAGAAGGATCAGTGACATTGGCCGGGGCGAAGGCCGCATTTGCATCCCCCGCAGCTTCCATAGCCATTTCTCCAGGAGCAGGCATCGAACCGATGCCTCCACCTCCCAGCCCACCTGTGCCGCCAAAGCGGGCTGAATCATCACCACCTCCAAATCCAGCATTGGGAGCATTGCCGGCCCTATCCGCCAAGTCCCCTCCAGGCTTTGTTCCGACGCTTCCCTCGTCCGAGTTCGATTCCTTGGGTAGACTCTTTGCCGAGCGTTCGACGCGACCTCCAGGTTGGAGGTCAGCAGCAGGGGCAGAGGCTTTCATTGCAGGTGCTTCAGCAGTTGTTGGGCTATCATTCGCGGCTAAGTTGCCAGAGGCATCTGCCATTACAGATTCGGCTTCGCCAGGTGGGACCGACGAGCTCCCGACTGCGATTCTGCCGCGTCCCATGGGCGCAGGTAGAGATTCGGGATTAATGGGTGAATCGGTTACTGCACTATCGAATTTCGAGCCCAAAGCAACTTCTTGCGATTGATCCGATAGCCACCACAAAGTTGTGCCAATCAATGCTAAACCCGCCGCCGCCAAAGACATCATCCATTTCCAAGATGAAGGGCTGGTCGAGTGTTGTGAATGATCTGCAAGTCGAACACCATCGTCAGCAGAATTGGGTTTTTCTTCGGCCAACATTTGCAAAATCGATTTCGGTCGACTTGGAACAACTGCTGGCAGCTCTCGTACCCAACCGCGAACCTCTTGCAATTTCTCCAAGGTCTCGCGCCATTGGGAGTCCGACGCCAAACGACGTTCGACATCAACCCTTTCTTGGGAAGACAGCTCGTCGTCTAGATACGCACTCAAAAGTTCTTCGGATGGTGTCATGGTTTTTCTCGCCTACACGAATTCGGCAATTTTGTCTTTCAGTAGTTCATGCAAATCAAGTCGGGCACGATGTAGGCGACTTCGTACCGTTCCGATTGGAACACTGATGATTTCGGCAATTTGGTGATAGTCCAGACCATCGAAGTCTCGAAGGATGAGGACGGTTCGGCGATCTTGTTCCAATTGGGAAATTCCCCATTGAATCAATGCTCGTTTTTCGTTCGCGACCAGCGACTCATCAACGTCAGGCGCTTTATCGCTATGTTCGTCCGCTTCTAATGGAATTCGTTCCATCACCCTGTCCATCTGCTTCTTGCGTCGTCGCGATATCATGTGGTTAACCGCGATTCGACTGAGCCATGTATAAAACGAACTTGCATAAGCGAATTGGCCTAACTTGCGATAAGCCAACACCCAAGTTTCCTGGGTCAAATCTTCCGCATCTTCACGGTTGCCGCAGAAATGAAACATCAGTCCGAACAGACGACTATGGTAGCGCTGTACCAATACATCGAACGATGCGGTGGTTCCCTTGAGGACTTCGTCAATGAGTTGGTTATCGTCGTGTTCCACGCGCACTTTTCCGTTGAAGATTGCACAGGGGTGGACGAGGGTTAAGTGGAAGCGGTTCCCGGTTTCGCCAATTCTCCCCGCGAATTGGTCGAAAAAAGGCAAGCCCGGAGGATCAGAACTGATCCACCCACAAAGAGGAGTACGCTTATCCACTGGGAAATCGTTAGTGGTGTTCCCAGGATGGGGGCCTCATCGGTTCGAATCCATTCCAAAAGAAACCGGGAAATCGCATGTAATCCGAGTCCCAGTCCAATAATCAGACCATCACGCGGCAAAAAATACCACAAAAACCACAAAAGCCCTGCCAGCAGTAAAGCATCGATCGCGGAATAAATCTGGGCCGGATGAGTTCTTAGACTCCATTTGGGTAGATCCGCAGGGCCTGCAAAATACTTCAAGCCATTCACCTGAATTTCCGCACCTAATGGGACAGGTTCTGTCGGAGAATGAGGAAGTTGTGGGAATTGCACTACTCGTATCTCTTCCACTTGAGAACCGACGGTCCAGCCTAGTTTTTCGGCAACACTCCCTTCGCCAACCTTTTCGATAACTCGAGATCCATCGCCTTTCGGAACACCCGCTTTGATTCCAAGGAGTTCTCCCGTTGAGAGCTGTTGGATGTACGGCAAACTCCCGTGCGGAAACTGAACTGCCGGCAGTGGTAAATCACAAACGCCACCGAAACAGCAGCCATTGAGCAAACAGCCGATTCGACCTAATGATTGACCGACCAAAAAACTTGGTAGCACCAAATCTCCCAGGGGAAGGATGGGAAGTTTGCGTATTCGTGCGAACAGAATCATCGCGACGAGGGCTCCCAACAATGCACCGAATACGACAAGTCCACCTTCCGTAAACTGCAAGATCTTCCACACGGTTTCGCCGAGTGAGGGGCGACGAAATTCGTCCCATTTTTGGATGACATAAAAGGCACGCGCCCCTACGATGCCGCCACAAAACAACCAAAACGCCAATGCCAAAATGGTGTCGGCGGCCATGTTGAGCCGTCGCCCTCGCAACAGTGCCAGACCTAAGCCACTGCTTACTGCCAAGAGTAGCATCACGCCGTAACCTCGAATCGGTATGCCCAGCGGTACGCCCTCCGAGTCCAACATTTCAAAACGAGGGAATAGAAAAATCATCAACAACAGCACGATGCCCCATGTAGGCAAAGACTGCTGAAAGGCTGAGGTAGGCTCACCTATTTTGCGCCCATAAAACCAGCGAATGGCCAGAGCGATCACAACAGCAATGGCGCCCCAACCCATTCCAAAAACGGGAAGCCCCAATAGAGCATGAGGGATGACATAAAGTGTCGACTGCATCCAAACTAGCCCTCAATCAATAAGTTGTCGATGAGTCGCGTTGTTCCGACTCGCGCCGCAATCAGGATCACGGCTGAGCTCTCCACTGTTTCAAGAGGCTCTAGGGTCTCGCTATGAACCACCACTGCATAATCGATTTGTTCGATCTGATGATCGTTAAGCGTTTGTTTCAGTTCGCGCTCAAGGATTGAGACGCGGCGTTCGCCGGCGTTGATTTTATCACTGGCTGCTTGCAATGCATGCCATAGTCCGAGCGCTTGTTGCCTGTCGCTACCGGTCAGGTACCGATTGCGGCTGCTCATCGCCAAGCCATCAGGTTCCCGCAATGTTGGGCAAGTCTCAATCCTCATAGGAACATTGAGATCATCCACCATCTTTCGGATCACCAACGCTTGTTGATAGTCTTTGCGACCAAAAAAACTGACCGTTGCAGGAATCAATTGAAAGAGTTTTAGAACAATGGTGGTCACCCCGCGAAAATGCCCCGGGCGACATTCTCCTTCCCATCGATTTCCAACCGCAGGTGGTTCAATGTAGGTCGAATATCCAGGCGGATAAATCGAATGCGAATCGGGTACGTAGACAAAATCGGTTCCCGCACGTTCAAGTTTGGCGAGATCATCTTCCAGTGTCCGTGGGTAGCGGGTGAAATCTTCTTTGGGGCCAAACTGAGAGGGATTCACAAAAATCGTCGCTACGCTGACATCGCAGATCTCGCGACTCCTCTCCAGCAGACTGATGTGGCCTGCATGCAAAGCGCCCATAGTTGGCACCAATCCGACGCTCCGTCCGCTGTGGCGTTCGTGGGAAATTCTTGCGTAAATCTCGTGCCGATTCGAAATGACTTCCATGTTGGACTCCTGATTCGCCTTCTCTAAGAAACCCAAAACTATCAGGTATTCGCCTCAAACGAAAGAGAGGCTCCCGTAATGGTGGGGGTGAAGGCGCATAAAAAAAGGGTCGAGCACTTCTGCTCGACCCTTTAGAACGTTGATTAAATCTTTTGGACTAGACTAGCTGAGCCATTGTTGAGCCACATCGCTCGCCAAATCACCGAACCAATCTTCGTCACCTTCGGCATCGTCAGCCAAGCTGCTGGCTGCCAGATAATCTTCCAACGACATCGCTGCCGATGAAGCAACCGAGGTCATGACTGGGCCAACTTTAGCAATTGGCTGGTTCACAATCACTGTGGCGGTATCAGCAACGTTGGTCGACAACACAACCGCAAGGTCTGTGCTTGGTGTACCCAAGGTCAAGATTGCTAACGAATCATCGCTTGCCCCTTCACCTTCTGCGGCCGAACCTTCGCCTTCACCGGATGGTGCATTGCGGCGATTCAACTCGTTGATGACAGAGAGAACGTCGACTGCAGATAGGTAACCGTCCGCGTTTACGTCAGGGAACCACTTCTTATCTTCACCTTCACCACTGCCGCCACCACCCAATGCTCGTGGACCAACGGTGTTCAAGGAGTTGATCAAACCGAGGGCGTCGATCGCGGAAACATATCCGTCGTTATTGACGTCGAAGCGGTTCCAACCATTGGTGAAGCCTTCACCCGATCCGCCACCCGATGCAGCCGTTACCAAGACCGAATCAAAACCGTAGCGAATCTTGTTGAATGGAACAGGTGCAGTTGGCTCGTAGGTCAAGCTGTCGTGCAGTGGCGAGACTTCTGTTGGGTCGCCAATGAACTGGGCCAAGCCTGCTGAGTTAGCGCGGAAGACGATTTCGAACTGCAAGAACTCGCCACTACCCAAAGCGGTCAAGCCCGTTTGGATGGAGCCGAACTCATTGATAATGCCAGGGGTGAAAATATCACCTTCTGGTTGGTTCGCATAATTGGCACCGAAGGTCACATCAAAGCCCAATGGCTTCGAGCTCGACACAGCGACGGCAACTGGAGTCACGAACGAGTTGCTGTACAAGATGTCTTGGAATGCAGCGTAGATACCAGGATCTGCTGAACCACGAGCATTCAAGTCCTTGACGGTACCCCGTAGTTTGAAGGTGTTACCAGCGACGATTTCGTCGATAGGCGAACCATTCAAATCGGTAACGCTCAATTTCAGTTCAATCTCGTCATCAGCCGTCGAATTGCCCACTTGCAACGTGACACGTGCTGTGCTGGAAAATCCGCGAGCATCCGCGATGGTGTAAGTAAACTGTTCTGCACCATTGAAGCTGAAGTTAGGCGTATATCGGATGATGTCGTCAGAGAAATTGGCTGGCGTGTTATTGTCATCGATACGGACCAAACCATTCGCAGGTTGCGTCACAGATACCAATCGAATCGAGCCGGTTGAACCCTTGGTATCGTTCTGCATGACGTTTGGCAAAGCAAAGTCAGAGCTGTTTACTGGTACCGAGAAGTTGAACGAATCATCGACGGCTACTGGGAATTCGACGCCATTGCCAATGATCTCCAACGACACTCGGCCGTAGGTGATATCTTGCAATGAAACAGGCGTGAAAGGTGTATCATACATCAACACATCGGTGAATGGAGGATCATCACCTGGATCGGCGACGAACTCAGCGAGACCTGGCGACTTCGCAGTGAAGCGAATCTTGGCGAACAACGTTGGATCAGCGAAATTGACCACACCACCTGCCAAGGCACCGAAGTCATCGATGATACCTGGGATCAAACCATCACCGGTCTTGCCCTGAGTATATGGAGGCTCGAAGGTTGTATTGAAATCGATCGAGCCGTTTGGATTTGGAGTCGCGGCCGAGTTTACCTGTACCAATCCAGCAGAGTATAGGATATCCAAGTATGCAGCGAACACACCGGGAGAGATAATCGCTGGGTTTGGCGAAGCCGAACTGGTGCGGAGGTCATCCACAAAGAAGCGAACTTCGAACTGTTGACCCTGGATGATTTGCGAGATTGGATTACCGCTGAGGTCGGTAACGACCAAGTTCAAACCAGCGATAGTACCGGCACCCATAGATGCTGTGACTGTCGCGGAGGAAACCTTGCCACCGGCATCGGTTACCGTGTAAGTGAATTGTTCTTTACCGGTAAAGTTCTGTGGTGGGGTGTAGCGAAGAGCTTGGGCACCAGGGGCGATTGTAATCGATCCACCTTGGCTGCCTGTGCTGACTGCTACGATCGACAACGCGCCATTCGCACCTTCGATGTCGTTCGCCAAAACATTGAGCGGAACGCTGATTGAGTTAGGAGCGATATTGAACGAGTCGTCCAAAGCGATTGGATCAGTGAAGACCTGATTGACGTTGACTACGACGGTCGCCGAATCACGATCACCGTTCGCATTGCGAACTTCGTAGGTGAAGGTGTCAACACCCAAATAACCTTGGGGTGGTGTGTAGGTCACAGTCAAACCGTTAGGTCCAATCTGAACAACACCACCTGCTGAACTGGCACCAACGCGAATGACCGTCAAAGATTGACCAGTGATTTTGAAATCGTTGGCAAGAACGTCGAGTGAGTTACCTACGGTGTTGCGACCAACGGTAAAGGTATCGTCGACTGCGATATCGAGACGATCGCTTACGCGGAACAAGTAGTCTTCAACTTCACCAGCTCGGGCGGTTCCGTTGGAAGCCAAGTCCAGTTGATCCGAATATCGGAAGCGTGCATACGATTCACCCAAAATTGCGCCAGCAGGTGCAGAGAAGGTGAGATCGAAGGTTCCGGTACCCAAAGCTCGATTGCTGACGATTCGTTCGCCCGTGTCTGCGAAGTCACCGTCGCCGTTGAAGTCAACCCAACCTTGCAGATAGCCGGTCACGCTGGTCGAGTTGGTCACCGTAACTCGAATCAAGTTGTCCGATCGACCTGCCACGATGGGGCGAAGTAGAACGACACCATCTTCGTCATCGACAATGTTGTTGTTGCCATCGGTCAGGCCGCTGGCATCGTCGCCTGTTGCTGTCGCATTAGGTTGGCCATCGGCTTCTGCATCCCAGTTTGCACCCAAGCGGAAGCCTTCAAGATAACCGTGAGAAGCGCCATTCGAGGTTGAAAGAGTTGCGTACGTTGCAGGCAAGTCACCGTAATCGCGTGCGATTTGCACACCAAAATCTTGCCCGGTGATTGGATGAACACCGTCATAAGGAAGTGTGTGTTCGCCAGCGAATCCAGGATAGGTTTGAATGTAACCTGGCTCAAGAACTTGACGAATGGTGTAAGTTCCAGCACCTGGGAAGGTCAGATTATACGAACCATCGGTCTTGCTGATCGCGGATGGTTCGTTCAAGTCGATGCGGTCGTCACCATCCAAGTCGATGTAAACCCAGATGCCAGGCATTGGGCTCTCACCGGTGTCGCGGATACCATTGCCGTTTGCATCGTTCCATACAAAACCTGTCGCGGAAGCGTTCGGTTGATAACTGCCGAATCGCAAGCCCGATACGGTATTGTTATTGGTAACTACGGCGGTCAAAAAGCCTGCTGCTGGAAGAGTCTGAGTGTAACCGGAGGCTTGAACAACTCGAACGTAATGAGTTCCAGCTGGTGCGTTGAGCGAGAAGGCTCCATTGGCACCAGTCAAAGCTCTCGGTTCGCCTGCATCCAAGACACCGTCGCGGTCATAGTCCACATAAACTGTGAATCCGGCCAAGCCTTCTTCACCGGAATCCAAACGACCATTGCGGTTACGGTCATTGAACTGATTACCAGTGATGGTGCCGCCGATGGTGCCAGTCGACAAACCATGCGCCATGTTGCCGGCT
>JAFLCP010000186.1 GCA_017303505.1 Planctomycetota bacterium
GGTTTTCAACCCAAGTGAGTTCGGTCCTCCACGCAGTTTAACCCGCGCTTCAACCTGCCCATGGGTAGATCACACAGTTTCGCGTCTACCGCCCACGACATTACGCCCTATTCAGACTCGGTTTCCCTTTGGCTCCAGCCCTTAAGGCCTTAACCCGCCGCAAACGGTAACTCGCCGGATCATTATGCAAAAGGCACGCCGTCACACTTTAAATAGTGCTCCGACCGCTTGTAAGCGTACGGTTTCAGGTTCAGTGTCCTCCCCTAGCCGGGGTTCTTCCCATCTTTCGCTCGCGCTACTTAATTCACTATCGGTCGTTAGAGAGTATTTAGCCTTACGGGATGGTCCCCGTAGATTCAGTCGAGGTTTCACGTGCCTCGACCTACTCAGGTATCCTTCTAGAGGTGATCTCGTTTTCACTTACGGGGCTTTCACCCTCTGTGGCCGGCCTTTCCATACCGTTCTGTTAACGAATCACTTGGTAACTCCAATGAAAGACCCTACAACCCCACGAAGGAAACCTTCATGGTTTGGGCTGTTCCCCCTTCGCTCGCCGCTACTAAGGGAATCGATTTTTCTTTCTATTCCGCCGGTTACTTAGATGTTTCAGTTCACCGGGTTTGCCACGAAAACCTATGAATTCAGTTTTCGTTAATTCGAGTATTCCGGGATCGTCACTTGTTTGTCAGCTCCCCCAGACTTTTCGCAGACTTCCACGCTCTTCATCGCCTTCTAACGCCAAGACATCCCCCATACGCCCTTACTAAACTTGACCACCGTAATCTCGAACTCCCAGATCACCCTCTAAGCCCCATCCGATCTCTCTCGATCACGAATGAATCTCAAAGTTAGATTCGAACATTTAAGTTCTTTAGGAATCTGGCATCACGGCAATCTCGCAGGTGCAATTCCGATGAGCTTCACAGCTATATCGAAATCACATCCATTATTCTTGCTCGCTCGGTTATGTGTCCGTTGACTTTCGTCAACATCAACTCCCCTTAAAATTGTATCGCTCCATTAATCTCGACAGCATTCCAACTTGCGTTGGCCTACTGCAAAAACTAACTTCGCAGATGCCTTACTACCCATCCAACCAAATTGTCAAAGATCAAAGTTTGTGAACTGCTCCAGTGGCACAGCATTGCTGTACGCTATTGCAGTTCGGTTGAGCTCTCACGGATAACGCTTGCTTCTTCCGAAGCTCGTCGTTTTCCTTGCGAAACTCGATTATAACTAACTCTTGCGAGTTTGTCTTTATACTCTTTCAAGTTCGATTTCGTAAGTCGTGAGACTACTTATTTTCGTAACTTGGAGCCCCTCACTTTACGTTTTTTGAATTTTTTGGTCAACCGCAAATTCAAATCTTTTTTGTGAGGCTCACCTCTTCAGCTTTTCGATTGCTACTCAGGTCAGTGCCTGGCTCGCAGTCGTTTGCGTCAGTGGTGAGGCGAGAATCATCCAGATATTTCGTTTGAGCACAAGGCCCATTTGTGAAATTTCTTTAGAATTCTCTAAGCTCTTGTCAGTTCTCAACTTAGGGCAATCGTGTTTGTTTCGATTTACCTTCGGTTGGCTCCCGATTTGTTCTTGAGCACTTAGGCTATCAGAACTTTCGGTTGCTTAACAGGAGTGGAGCTGGACGGACTTGAACCGACGACCCTCTGCTTGCAAAGCAGATGCTCTCCCAACTGAGCTACAGCCCCATTTCTATCGTAGACTTTTGCGTTGTCATCCCCAAATGGGAATAAACGACACATTTGTCTCGACCAGGGAGAATCTAATCTACAACATCTTTTGGATTGTTGAAGGGTTGATTCGGCGAAAGAAGAGAATTCATTGGGTCTCTTCTGTCTTCCCCCGGTCTATCATCTCTTGATCTAGCTTTCCCAGATCTGTGGTTTGGCATTCTACGAAGGATTTTGGTTTTGGCCAGACGTTGCTGGCTAAGCCTGCCTTCGAAAATGTTTAGTGCGCACGCATGGATTCGAACCATGGACCTCGTCGTTATCAGCGACGCGCTCTAACCAACTGAGCTACGCGCGCGACTTTCGTGAAGTTTGCACTTCCCGCTGCCCCGATCAGGCAATCGTTCTTTTCTGTACCGGCGTTCACGGGACTTGTTAAAAGTCGCGGACTGCCAGGGTAAGACGAACTGGTTTGCCGAAGCGTTCGGTAACAGGACAGCAAATCCTAACCAAAGGTTCGTCGCTGTCAACTTGCATCTGAGCCTTATCCCAGGCAGGTCCAGAATTTTTTCCACTGTCCCTGGTTCGCGTTTTCTGCGATAAGACTCCAAGAGAATCGTCTAGTTCTATCAAAATCTTCAGTCCATTCCGCGGCGAATCTCAGGTAGGGTGCGTCGCGATTTACCTAGAAAATAGCGGATTTATTTGGAGTTTGCGTTCAAGGAGTATCTGGGAATGCGAAATAAAAAAGTAGCGGATTGCCTGGGAGTTGCAGTCGGCTTTTTGGGATTTTCCTTGCAGGTTTCGCCCGTTTGGGCAGATCAGCCGACTGCTGAACAAGCGTTGCGTTTGAAGCCGCGGCAAGCAGATGTTCAGTACGAAAAAGTCGATCCCAAAGATATCGCTTCCTGCGAACTGAAGCAGCTTAAGCGTCCCGAGGGAGAAGGTTTTTTGGTCACTGGGCCATCCGGCGAGACTTTGCGCTGGTTTGTAGATACCAATGGTGACAAGGAACTCGACCGCTGGTGTTATTACGCGGGTGGCGTCGAAGTTTATCGCGATATCGATGCCGATTTCGACAAAACGGCCGATCAATTCCGCTGGTTGGGTACCGCCGGCATTCGCTGGGGCATCGACTCCAATAAAGATGGCAAAATCGACTCTTGGAAAGTCATCAGCGCTGAAGAAGTGACCCAGGAACTCGTCGAAGCCATAAAAACCAAGGATAAACAACGGTTTTCCGCTCTGCTACTAAATGCAGAAGAGTTGTCTACTTTGGGCTTGGGGGCTGAAAAAGCGAAGACCGTCAAAGACCGACTTGAGCTAGCTACCAAGCAATTCGAAGAATATATCGCTTCGCAAAAGTTGCTCACCGCAAACAGTAAATGGGCTCATTTTGGGGCCGATAAGCCAGGTGTTGTGCCTGCTGGCACCGACGAATCGACCCAAGATGTGGTGGTTTACGAAAACGTAGTCGCCATGACCGATACCGAAGGTTCCGCAACCGGTAGCGACCAGCTCTTGGTCGGTACCTTGGTTCAAGTGGGGCAAGCATGGCGCGTAATCGACGCTCCGCGATCGGTTGTCGAAGGAGCTGTGCTCAACGAGCAAGGTGTCTTCTTTAATTCGACCGGCGGATTGGTGAGCTCCAAAGGAAACGATCGCAGTGTTTCCGCTGATGCCGCCATGAAACTGGCTGGCAAGTTGATGGAACAGCTCGAGGCTGTTGAGGCCAAATTGCAATCGGCAACGGGCGCGGCCGATAAGTCGCGATATCAAGACGAGCGAGCGGATGTGCTCGAAAAGTTGATCAGTCAAGCCGAGCGTCCTGAAGATCGAGACTTATGGATTCGGCAATTTGCTGACACCGTAGGGGCCGCCATTCAAGCAGGCGAATATCCAACCGGTATTGATCGTTTGAGCCAATTGCCAGAAAAGCTCAAAGAGCTCGATATTACCGACAAGCAGGTTGCCTATGTGTCGTATCGTGTGATCTCGTCGGACTATGCTTTGAAAGTGCAAAAGCCCGAAGCAGATTTTGATGCGATTCAGTCGGATTACCTCAAGAAACTCGAAGATTTCGTGACGAAGTATGCCTCTTCGGAAGATGCAGCTGAAGCGATGGTGACCATTGCTATGTCGCGCGAATTCGAAGGCAAGAGCGATCAAGCTCTTGAATGGTACCAGAAAGCAAGCAGTTCATTTCCTGATGTTTTATGGGGGCAGAAGGCCACTGGGGCTTTGACCCGCTTGAAACTGGAAGGGAAGAAGTTTCCAACCATCACTGGCGTCGATTTGGATGGCAAGAAGGTCGATCTTAACACGTACGCCGGTCGCCCTATGGTACTTCATTTCTGGGCCAGTTGGTGCGAGCCTTGCAAGGCAGATATGAAAGTTCTCAAGGAACTCCAGTCCCGTTTGGCCAAGCAAAAGATCGCGGTCGTCGGCGTTAACTTGGATAGCGACCTTAAGTCGGCTTCCACTTTTGTTAAGGAATCTGCATACGCTTGGCCTCATCTGCAAACCAAAAACGGTTTGGATAGCCAAATCGCCGTGCAGCTCGGTATTCTCACTTTGCCCGTCACCATCGTGATCGATAGCACAGGTAAAGTGATCAAGAGCAATGCTCATAGCACTGAAATTGAGAAGCTTTTGACCAAGTAAATCGCGAGTTTGTGGCTGAATTGTGGCAAGAGGCTAGCTCGTCCCGGGGCTAGTCTCTCTGCCTCGTCAGCATATTGATACAGGCTGCAAGTGTAAGGACCTTTACACAGGCTGTTTCGGAGAGTTCAAGTTCAGTAGATGATGACGGGCGTCCAATTTGGAGGGATGCCCAAAAGTTCTTTGGCTTTCCCAAATACTCGTCCCGCAAGCGAGTTTCGGGGGCAACCTTTTCTTTTTTCGAGTCCTTCAGACCCAGAGGCTCAACGCATGGAAAGCGTTCTACTTACCGGACTAGGGATAGTCCCGTGGATTGTGCCCGTATTGGCATTTCTTGGATTAATGGTGGCGAAAGGTTGCGATGCACCGCAGTTGCAGCGGTTTGGCGAACGCATATTTTTTGCCGCTTTGCTGCTGGTCGCTGGGGCCACGCTCCATACGGTCGCCTGCAATAACTCGTACTGGTTAATCCATACTTCTAGTTTGGCCATCATGACGGTTGGAGCAGTGATTCGGTAAGTGGTTTCCAACTGGAAAATCGATACCGAGTGCCCAGTCCCGAAGTGAGCCCGCCAACGCTATACTACTTTCCGATCGATGGCGAGAGATTTGTGCTCTCGCTCGACGATATTTCATCGTCTCAGTTGTCATCGGAGATGTATTGTGGGTGGTCTTCGTTTTCCGGCTTTTCAGCCATTGGTTCACCTAAGTGAAATGGTACAACGGTCGTATGCTGCGACTCGCTTCCAAATGTTCGGCGTTGCGTTCGGGGTCATGGCTTCGGCATCGCTCTTGAATCCTGGCTCTGTGTTCGCCCAAGGGGCTACTGAAAAAGGGGCCAACCCTCAGACGCAAGCGGCATTGGCCGCCGTTCGAAGTGTGCAGATTAATGGTGGCAACCACGCGGAAGCACAAGCTGCCGTCAAGAAGCTCAATACGCTAGATGCCTCGCAACTGGTTACGGTGCTCAAGGCGTTTGATGGAGCGAACCCATTGGCGAAGAACTGGCTAATGGGAGTCGCTGGAGCAATTGTGCGGCAAAGTGATCGCCTTCCCAATGAAGCGTTGATCAGCTTCCTGAACGATAAGGCGAATGACAGCGATGCTCGCTACTGGACCTTCGAATTGTTAACCCAAAATGATGCCGCTCTGCGAAAGCAGTGGTTAGCACAGATGACCGAAGATCCAAGTTTGGATATTCGCTATTTGGCAGTGGCTCAGAAGCTCGAACAATTGGATGCAGCTGCTGTCGATGTGGCTGCCTATGGGCAATTGCTCGAAGTGGCGCGTCATCCCGACCAACTGAAAGCGATTACCGCCAAGCTGCGCGATGCAGGTGAAGGTGTGGACTTAGCTCGCCAATACGGCTTTGTGATGAATTGGCAGCTCATTGGGCCGTTTGATAATCGCGAAGAAAAAGGCTTCGATGTTGTCTATGGTCCCGAAAAAGATTATCTCGCCAAACCCCAGGAAAAACCGGCTGGTTTGTACTCTGGCAAAGAAGATTTGGGCTGCACTTGGAAAGATGCGAGCACTACTGCCGACGATGGTTTGCTCGACGTAGCCGCTCTCTACAACAAAGAAAAAGGGGCGATCGTTTACGCTTACACTGAGTTTAATGCCGAAGAATCTGTCGCTGCGGATATTCGATTGGGTTGTATCAATGCGAATAAAGTTTGGGTGAACGGCAAAGAAATCGCATCGAACAAAATCTACCATGCCTCTTCTTCGATCGATCAATATGTTGGCAAGACCGAATTGAAAAAAGGTCTCAATACGATCTTGATCAAGGTTTGCCAAAACGAACAAACGCAAGCTTGGGCTCAAGATTTTAGTTTTCAGTTGCGTGTATGCGATGCGACCGGCAAGGCGATCTTGGCTGCTGGACGTCCCGTTGTACCTGTGAAGAAGACCGAATCCAAAGACGGCGAACAGAAATAAGGCGAAAGGGAAACCAGTTATGAAAAGCAATATTTGTGCTCGCAGTTTCGGGAGAATGGGAATGTCGATCGTAAAGAATAAGCTGGCCCTCGCGTTGGCGTTGGCAACCACCGTTTTGAATGTGAGCGACGTTTCCGCAGATTGGCCCGCGTTCCGAGGCGTCGGTGGTAATGCGGTTGTGCCTGATGCGAAGTTGCCTACCGAGTTTGGTGGCGAAGCAAATAAGGCGGTTGCCTGGAAAACCAAGCTCCCTGGTCGCAGCGTCGGTGGCCCAGTGGTGGTCGGCAACAAAGTGATTACCAATAGTGCTGGCGGTGTGGATGCTAAACGTCTCACGGTAAGCTGTCTCGATACCACCAGTGGAAAGCTCTTGTGGGAGCAAGCTTTCCGAGCCACAGGCCGCACGTTTTATTATCCGACGAGTTCTAACGCAGCCCCCTCCCCTTGTACCGATGGCGAACGAGTTTTCACATTCTACAGCTCGAACGATTTGATTTGTCTCGATTTGGATGGGAATTTGGTTTGGTATCGTGGACTGGCTTACGACTTCCCGAAGGCCGGTAACGACATTGGTATGAGTAGCTCGCCAACCGTGGCTGGCGGCGCCGTTGTCGTTCAGGTCGAGTGCCAAGGCGATTCGTTTGCGATGGGCTTGGATCGCTTGACCGGAAAAACACTCTGGAAAATGGAACGTCCCAATGAAGCCAACTGGGCCAGCCCCGTTACGGTGCAATTGCCCGGTGGAAAAGATGCGGTCGTTTTGCAATCCAGCCAAAGCGTGATGTTGGTTGAGCCCAATAGCGGTGAAAAGATTTGGGAATTGGAAGTCGGCTGCCAGTCGATTCCATCTTGCACTCAGGTCGGGAGCAACTTGCTTGTTCCTAGCGGCAAAGGCCTCACCGTTTTGGATCTAGGGGATGGTGCGGGAACACCGAAGTCCCTGTGGACCAATAATAAAGTGAATCCTGGTAGCGGTAGCGCTTTGGCTCGCGATGGAGTGGTCTACGCTTTGAACGGCAGCGTTTTGGTCACGGCTGATCTGCTAAGTGGCGAAGAAGGTTGGAAGTTGCGTTTGCCTGACGCAGGTCAGCTTTGGGCCACGCCCGTGATCGCTGGCGATTTGCTGTATGCATTCACGCAAGATGGCGATTGTTTTGTGGTGAAGTTGCCCTCGGCAAAAGATGGTAAAGGTGAAGTGGTTTCTCGCAATACATTGGGCGAAGCGGTGTACGGTACGCCGGCGATTTCGGGGAATGCACTCTATGTTCGTAGCTACGATTATCTTTGGAAAATTTCCAACTAGTTTCGTAACTGAGTTTTGAATTCTGTGAAGTTGAAGGGATCGTTGTGGAGCTTGCGTTCATTCCGACCGTGGGACGCGTTGAGGGAAGGATTCGTCCGCCTGGTTCCAAGAGCATTTCCAATCGCGCATTGGTGTGTGCTGCCCTGGCCCAAGGTAAGTCGCATTTAAGTGGCTTATTGGTCAGCGAAGATACCGAAGTGATGATCGATAGTTGGCATCGCTTAGGGGTTCGGGTGGAGCAGCAGGCCAGCGGTACCGAAGCGGATGTTTGGGGCTGCGGTGGGCGATTGCCCAATCTCAAGGCCGATCTCTTTGTCGCCAACAGCGGTACAACGATTCGATTCATGACCGCCGCCTTGTCGGCTTGTCACGGTGAGTTTGTGCTCGATGGGGTGGCTCGCATGAGGCAGCGCCCCATCGGCGACTTGATTGAAGCTTTGCGACGAGCTGGTGTGCGATGCGAAAGTCTCAATGGCGAGTCTCCCGATTGTCCTCCCGTTCGCCTGGTGGCAGAAGGTCTGCCTGGTGGACGGATCGAAGTGGAAGGAAATGTATCGAGCCAATTTTTGAGCGGTTTGTTATTGGCCGCTCCGTACGCTCGACAAAAGCTGGAAATCGCAGTGGTTGGTGAGCTTGTATCGCGTCCGTATGTCACGATGACGACCGAAGTGATGCGACAGTTTGGGGCCCAGGTTTCTGCGATCGGAGACGATCGGTGGGAAATCGAGCCCTCTCCGTACATTGGCTTGGATTATGAGATCGAGCCGGATGCATCAGCTGCCAGTTATTTTTGGGCCACAGCCGCCATCACTGGAGGCGAGGTCACCGTCGATGGCTTGTCGGCTCAGTCGCTTCAAGGTGATGTTCATTTTTGCGATGCCTTGCAAGCGATGGGATGCGAGGTGACTTGGGGTGAAAACTCCGTCACCGTTCGCGGAGGCAAGCTTAAGGGGGTAGATCTGGATATGGCCAATATCAGTGATACCGTACAAACCTTAGCTATGGTGGCCTTGTTTGCGGAAGGCTCGACGCGAGTCCGTGGGGTGGCCCACAATCGTTTCAAAGAGACGGATCGAATTGGGGACTTAGCCGTCGAATTGCGTAAACTCGGGGCCACAGTGGATGAGCATGATGATGGGCTTGCGATTCATCCCGCTTCGAGCTATCGGCCTGCGCAATTAGCAACCTACTCCGACCATCGGATGGCGATGTCATTTGCGTTAGCGGGGCTAAAAATCGATGGTGTTTCGATTGAAAACCCTGCTTGTACGGCCAAAACGTATCCTCATTATTTCGAGGATCTCGCGAAGTTGATCGGCAAACCGATTGAGCGTAAGTCAACCTAACTGCAGGCCCCAACTTTTTCGCTTGGGGCTTAGTGGGCTTACGAACCCTCACGCAAGCTCAAGAAAATCCAGCTTGCGTGAATGGTAACGCTACTTAGTCAGTCGAGTTGGTTGTCGTAATAGCTTCCTTGCCAGTGGGTATTGAGCAGGTACTGATCGGCCCGCGCTAATAGCTGGTCGATGCGCTGTTCATTCTCGCGGTTATCAATCCAGGCTGTGGCTTCAAAGTGGCCATTGCAATGTTGGCAGCAAACTTCTTTGCCAAGAAGTTCGATCCGAATCTCTAACATTCGCCCGCAAGTGGGACAGGGACGAACGAAATAGGTGGCTTTGGTCATGGTAGTTTCTCCATTGAACCCGACAGGCCACGAACGTAACGGAAAAGTGTGAAGACAAGTTGAAGTGGATGCGAAAATCTTGGTGTGAAATCCTCCGTGCCGTTCCACTTCTTTTTCGAGTTTGGCAGGTTTGTTTTCCTTTGTCAAGTTGTTAATGAGGTTTGTTTTTCCCTTGTGGTTCTTTGGTGGGGTGGCGAAGGTGGCAGGATTCCCGCTAGAATCGGGCGCTAATTCGAGCACAAATTGGTCCAGTTTACCCCAGTTTTGGGTACGGAAATTCGGGGCGGGATTTGGTACAACGTGCAGACTTCGGAAATCGGATTCGCAGGGCTGTTTCGTAAACTCATGGCTGGTAAAGGAATGTGAAGATGCTGCTGTCGGTGGCGGACAATCGAGATCGGATGGGTAAATATAGCGCTCGCAAGGCGGCTGAGTGCCTGAAGGCTGCCATTGCGGCCAAAGGGTCGGCTCGCTTGATCGTGGCGACCGGCTCGTCTCAGTTCGAGGTTTTGTCCCATTTAGTAGCCGAGCCGGGGATCGACTGGAGCAAAGTGGATGGATTTCACTTGGACGAGTACATCGGTGTGGCAATGGATCACCCGGCCTCGTTTTGCGGATATTTGAAACAACGGTTTGTGGATCGGGTGCCGCTGCGTTCCTTTCATTTCTTAGACGGGACGCAAGATGCACAAACTGTGGTGAGGGTAGCGTCTGAGCAGATCGCCAGTGGTGGCGTTGATTTGGCGATGGTGGGGATCGGGGAGAACAGCCATTTGGCGTTTAATGATCCTCCCGCAAATTTCGAAACAGAAGACCCTTATATCATCGTCGCCTTGGATGAAGCTTGTCGGATGCAGCAAGTGGGCGAAGGTTGGTTTCCCTCGTTAGATGCCGTACCCAAGCAAGCGATCAGCATGTCGATTCGTCAGATATTAAAGGCGGAAAAGATCATTTGCAGTGTGCCCGATGAACGCAAAGCCGTGGCAGTGCGAAATTCGATTCAGGGGCATGTCACTCCACAAGTTCCCGCTTCGATTTTGCAACGGCATCCGAATGTAGAGTTGGTCATCGATCGGGCTGCTTCGAAGCTCTTGAACGATAACACGTTGTCAAAAGCCAATAGTGTTTGATCGGCCATAGTCAGCAGTTGGAATTTGGAGTGACGATCCGATGGAACTTTGTCAGGCGACGATCGATCTGCAAATCAACGGTGCATTTGGTGTTGATTTTGCTGCGTCCGATCTTTCAGCTGCGCAACTCGAGGCATGTTGCCAAAAGTTAGAAGCCGAGGGAGTGGCCGAGTTTTTGGCCACGATCATTACCGATACGATTCCCAATTTGTGTGCAGCCTTGCGAAGGTTGTGCCAGCTGCGTCGCGGCAGTCCTTTGGTGTCGCGAATGATCAGCGGTTTTCATGTCGAAGGCCCCTTTTTGAGTTCGGTCGCTGGGTTTGTAGGAGCTCATGATCCGCAGCGAACGAAAGATGCGAACATCCAAGATTCAGAATTGTTGTGGGAAGCCGGTGAGGGATTGGTTCGGCTGGTGACTTTGGCGCCAGAACGAGACCGAGGGGGCGAGGTGACGGCATGGTGGGTTGAGCGAGGTTGTTTGGTTTCGATTGGGCATAGCGATGCATCATTACGAGACATCGAAACGGCGACATCGGCAGGAGCATCATTGGTCACGCACTATGGGAATGGATGCCCACAACTGTTAGCACGACACGACAACATTCTTCAGCGGTTGCTGTATTTCAAAGAGCGATTGATGTTCACGCTCATTGCTGACGGGGCTCACCTGCCGAGGTTTTTTGTGGAAAACCTGGTGACTGTATTAGGGGAAGAACGCTTGATCGTGGTGAGCGATGCGATACATGCAGCCGGTTGTGGAGGTGGAACTTTTTACTTGGCTGGGCGCCCGATCCAGGTCGGACCGGACGGAATTCCTAGGACGCCAGACGGACTGTATTTAGCAGGGTCGGGGTGGACGCAGCGCCGCATGGATCGATGGTTGGCGGAAGAATTGGGCTGGAACAAGCCAAGACGCGACAAGCTATTTCACGACAATCCGCGAAAGGTACTGGCGCGTTAAACGGAAGATGTCGGGGCTTCGAATCAAGCGGCGGATGAGCTGGTTTGGGAGGCCGTTGGTGTTTCTGCGCTATCGCCATTTAGGCTGGGAAAGCGTTTGGTAAAGAACCAGCGTTCCAGCCAAGAGGCTTTGCGAAGCCGTGGATCATCGACAGCCACAAGATGCGTTTTGCCGCGACGGGTTTTCACCAAGAGGTTGCCGTCGGAGCGGACTTCGGTGACGACCCAATATTTGTCGACTTGGTACGAGTAGAGTTCGCCGTGCGGTGATGGGGCAATATTCTTAGCGCGAGGGCCTGGATTCACCCCGAATTTATCCAAGGTGAGGACCACTTTGTCACCGACGTGGAACAATTTTCTTCCCATCAGAAATAACCCTTCGCCCTTGCGAGTCAATTCGGCAAATGCAACCCCCAGCACGCACCCCCTACCAAACTAATTATTAGTTTTTGTCTTAACACACGTCCAGCCGAACTTCATAAAGAGATGATGAATATGGAAAAAATCTGCCGAAATTTTGGATTGTAAGTGACATTCGCGTACGATTGCCCCTGTTTAGACAAGTTGTAAGCGAATGAGTTCAGTCTTGCGTGTGAGCCAGTAGGGTAACGGGTGCAACGTGGCAGAAGAGAGCAAAAAACGGAAGCGAATTTTGTTTGTTTGTCTTGGAAATATCTGTCGCTCGCCAGCTGCGGAAGGCGTGCTGTTGGATTATCTGAAGCGGCATGGTTTGGACGAAGATGTTGAAGTCGATTCGGCGGGTACGGCTTCGTATCATGTGGGGAAATTGGCCGATGAACGGATGCGAAACGCGGCGGGGTTACGCGGGATCGAGTTGGTAAGTCGAGCCCGTTTGCTTTCCCCCCGCGACCTGACGGCGTTCGATTTGATCGTGACCATGGATCGCGAAAATCACCGCAATACTCAAGCTTTGGGGACTGGGGCGGCTGCGAGTCATGTGCGAATGTTGAGCGATTTTTTGGATGGCCCCTGGCCCAAGGAAGTGCCCGATCCCTATTACGGTGGCCAGGATGGGTTCGAGTTTGTGTTGGATATGCTCGAAGCAGCCATGCCGAAACTGGTCGCTTACCTATTGCCGGAGAAATTTAGGGAAGCTGGTCGGGAGTCTGCGGGGGGCTGAAAGTCCCGGTTGGGGACAAAGTTACACGAAAGTTGTGTCGAGTTGATTTCTCCGGCTTTTTCCCAGTGGTGGGACGACGTATATTCTTACGGTTTGACGGGAGATGTTGTGTGCAGTCCTTTGAGACTGG
>JAFLCP010000187.1 GCA_017303505.1 Planctomycetota bacterium
CCGCGCGGGCAGCTTGCAAAAAACGTTTCCACGATTGATTGTCTCCCGACAGGCGTACGTACTAGAATGGCTTGACCCTGCAGGGCGTTGCTTAGCGTGCCATCGGGTTTCTTTTCGATGTAGGGTAAGACTACCCAAATGCAATCTTGTCCACCGCTTAACCCATATCCTATAACGCAGTCTTCTGGTTTGCCGGTCGAGATATCTCCTAGTTGATTTGAATAGTTACCGTTGCCCGCAAATTCGACCAGGATCGGCCAAGATTTGTTTGGTTCCCAGTTCGAAGGGAGATACAAAACATGATAAACTGACTCGCTGGGAAAGTCGGTTGTGGTCCGCTTTACACGTACACCGGCAGATGGCTCGCCTGCCTGCAGAGGCGGAAGGGTTAAGTCACGCGGCACGTCTCGGAGATTTGCGTCTTGGCCATGGATAAGTTGGGACATCGACGGCAAAAGCACACAGCCAAGACAGATGTAAGCAATTGTTTCTTGTAGACGTTGGCGACATTTTGCTACGAGGTATCCTGCGCAGTCGGTGGCGTGCATCGCTTTTTGAAATAGTGTGGGAATGAACTGTGTCAGCGAAGTCTGCATGGTATAGGTCAACTCAGAAGATAATATAGGGTGAGATGATGCACGATCATGATGGTGACGATCAATTGTTGGGCATGTTGCGACAGCTTTCAATCGATTTGTCGAAGCCGAGGGAAGTGAATTTTTATTTCATTTTTAAGAATGAACCCGATGCAGAAAGAGCAGCGGAATTGTTGCGTTCATTTAAGTTTGACCCCGAGGTTTATAAGATTCCGCTCCCCTGGTGGAAGAAGTTTTTTGCGAAACCCGATTGGTGCATTACCTTCACGAAGCACTTCGAAGTATCAGAAACCAACATAAAACAGTTGACTTCCGAGTTTCAGAAGATTGCAGAGGCTTGCGACGGTTCTTACGATGGGTGGGAAGTTAATGTGGCGGATGATAACATTGGCGAAGAGCAAATTAAGGAATTGGGATAGACCTTAGACTGGCCACTTCCAATGGCATGGTCATGAAGTAGGTGAATGTTTGCAGTAATCCGCGTTTGGGAACAAAACAAATTACACGGGATAAATTGGAAATGAAATATAAACCGGGGCTAGTGCGGTTTGCAGTCGGAATGAGCTGTCTGTTTGCTCTGTCGGGTTGCGATTTGGAGTCACAGCTAATCGAACGCCAGGAAGATCGAGTTGTCCCGCCACAGGTGATTCCACCCCCATCTATCGCGCCTGATTCGTCCGCGCCTTCTTTCGACAAACGATTACTTCAAGAGAAGCGAAGTTTTGCAACTAAAATTGTCAAGCGTGGAGACTCGCTGGGACCTCCCGATGATCCCGCTGGCAGCGATTTCGAATTGAAGAAATTTTCATCAGAGGTTGGTGAACTGGCGGCTTACATCACCAAAGATCCAGGTGATGGGAAGAAGCATCCCGCCATTATTTGGATTACAGGGGGCGATTGCAACTCGATTGGAGATGTGTGGTCGGCCAATGAGCGGAGCAACGATCAATCGGCCGCAGGTTTTCGACAAGCAGGTGTGGTGATGATGTTTCCTTCGTTGCGCGGTGGCAACGATAACCCTGGCCAACGCGAAGGATTTTATGGTGAAGTGAACGATGTTATCTCCGCACACGCTTATCTTGCCCAAGTCCCGTATGTAGATCGGGAGCAAATTTATTTAGGGGGCCATAGCACGGGAGGTACACTCGTGCTGTTGGTCGCTGCATCGACCGACCTATTTAAGGGTGTGTTCTCGCTGGGGCCAGTGGCTACGCCGAGCCAATACGGGGGCGAGTTCATGTATTGTGATTTGGCCAACGAAAAAGAAATCGAATTGCGTTCCCCAATTCTTTGGATGAAGGATATCAAGACTCCCACGATCGTTTTCGAAGGACAGGATGGGAATTGGGATGGCTCGATCAGTGTAATGCGTCAGGAAAACACCAATCCGAACTTGACCTTTCATCGGATTATTCGTCATGACCATTTTAGTATCATCGCCCCTTTGACAGAACGACTTGGGAAACAAATCGTGGACGGGCGAATCGACGTGAACCGACTGAGACTTGAAAGATTGGACTAACAATTCCATGTTGGGGCATCAAAAAACCTCGGATACTTTCGTTGAACGAGTATTCGAGGTTTTCTTGTTTACCGTACTAAAACTCGCCGATTCTGTGCCGCGTTATTCGCCCGCCCCGGCTTTTGCTAAACGTTCCATGACACGCTGCCACCCGAGTGACTTAGCCAGTCGATAGGCGGTCATGCCGTTGGTCGCAGGTTGTTTGGGATCGAAGCCTGCATTTAGGCAGACGTCTACACCGTCGAATGACCCCGCCAAAGCGAGTTGATGGAGCATGTTAAAGCCAAGTTCATTCGATTGGTTGATGAAGCTAGGATTTTTGCGAAGTGCGTCTTCCAATGAGCTTCGCATGTTGACGGACATTGGATGCTCAAACTTCGCAACCAAATCGTAGTCCTGACGCGTGGGCTTGGGTTTGCTCAAAAAAGAGAAGAGACTTTTTTTCTTTTCCTTCTCCTGTCCCAAGTAAGAATCCGGGACAACCTTTACGTAGCCTGGTTCACCAAAGTCGAGACCCCAAGCGGCATCGTGGGCTTTACGTTCTCCCTTTCCCATGCGTGCCCGCATGCGATCGATCGTAAATCCGCCATAGGTTTCACCCATTTGTACATAGAACCAATCGACCAACTGCTTGCCGGGAACTTTGATGTTATCACCGGCTTTGTACGATTTCAGTGAATGGGGATCATTTTGCAAAGTGCCATAGATTTGTTTCCCATCGAAATCGACATCGGATACCCACATGTACTCTTTTTCAAATTCACCTTCTTTGGCAGGTCGCGTGTTTTCCGGATCGGTAAAACCAATCTTTACGACGCAGATTTCTAGCCCGGGCACAATGCGACGTTTTTCCCAGGCAAGTTCCCTATAAAAATAGCGAAACAACTTTCGAGCCATATCGGCTGCGATTTCCATGTCTTTGTCGTCTTTTTCGACGGCGAAAATGTTTTCCATATCTGACATCGATTGGCACCTTTAGATCAATGGAGAGGTGAGATCAATGGAGAGCTTTGTCAAAGTTAAGTATTTCAAACGATGGTATTAACGGACTGCTTTGGGATCAAAATGTGGATTTTCGATGATGCCTAAGACATTGCCGAAGGGATCGACGACCGAGGCCACTTTAATTCCGCCACCGACATCTTGGACTTCTTCATGGAGCTTGGCACCCAGAGTTAGAAGTCGTTCCAATTCTTTCACGACATCGTTAACACCCCAGTATACTCGCGCTCCATTACGGCCGGGACTTCCATCGGGAACCAAGCCCAATTCAAAACCACCGATGTTAAACCCGACGTAGTAGGGCTCGGAAAAATAGGGGACGGTTCCGAAAATATCGCTGTACCATTTTTTCCCCGCATCCAAATCGGTAACGGGATACATCGCTGTTCGTAGTCCAAGGATCATGGTTAAGTCTTTCGCGAAGTCGTGGAAGAGGGAGGCGAGTTCGGACGCAAGAAGAGTAACAGTATTGGCAATTTCCTGGGAAATCGCTACCGATTTGCCTCAGTTTTTGCTCGGGACCAGTGAGGAAAGCGGGGAAATCGCCCAAAATCGCGTACGCTTTTTCCTATAAGCGATTCGGGAAAAAAACACTCACGTCGGAGCCTGCTGCATATAGAACGCTGTGTGGCCGCTGGTCATTGAGGATCGCAAATCGCGTTCCGTAATTGTGAGCAAAGTCGACGGATAGTTTGTAATCATCTACTCGGGCACACGGCCATTGCGGATGTTCTACTTGATACTCCAGCGTGCGGTGTTTAGTGCCCGCATATCCCCAATAGTGCTCTGTAATGAACTCTTCGACGGAGCCCGCGATTGGAAAAATGGGCGAAGCGTTGAGGGTGATTTGAAATGTATGTTGGGGAGGTTTATCCCATGAGTAACCGAACCTGGGTGTGGCATGTTCATGAGACATCGAGCGACAGACATAATTCTCGCGAAAGAGCGTGTTGGCGACCCAAGGTATAATTTTTAGTGGAACAATTTCTTTGATGAACGTGACGCCGCGCCGCGAATGATCGCTTTCGGGCGTGACATAAAAACGCAAGTTCACTTCTTCAAAGCGAGTATGAAAGGGAACCTTGATTCCAAGTACCCTGGTTTCATGAAACCAAAAAGCAACTAAGCTCACAAAACATTTGCCTTCGAACAAATCAACGCGAGTTTTGGGTGGGGCGTAGGGAGCGAGCAGTTCGGGATCGACTACATAATTAGCAAAGAGTAAATGTTCCCAGCGAGCGGTCAAAAACTTCATCATGTTTGGGCCTTCATCACGGCTTTTTGCAGCAGTGTTTCCAATGCTAAAGTGGTGCGTTTGCGAATCATGCGGGTCATCCACGGAGCGATGAAGAACCAGGGCATAACGGGAAGAAACGCCAGCGTATAGGCAACCAGTAGCCAGGTAAATCCAGGCGCCCATGGCACGCCAAATGGTATTCCATTCGCGCGGCCAAAAACAACTCCTCCCACCAGTGCGAATAAGGTTCCTAAGACCAATCCAAGTCCTATAGGGAACCAGCGCAAAAAGTATTCCATGGTAGCCACTCCGCCTAAACTCGCTTGGAGTTTGATGCTGTCGTAAAGACAGTGCAATTGAATCGCCGTTGCGCCGAGAAGTGGGTTTTGTTTGGTGCTGTTGAGCCCTGGGCCTTGCAATTCGGCGCGTTGTTTATCGCACGATAAAATCTTGAAGCCAACCGACTCTAGCACTTGGATCGCATTAGTGAACGTTCGAGAAATGTCTTCCACGTTCCGAACTTCGACTTCAAATCTCTCTAACACGATTATCCCCTTATTTGTAGATCGGGAGGGCTGGGTAAGCGTCCCAGTGACTTTTTTCCGCAAAAGAGTTATTCGATAGTTTGGACCATTTCTTGCATTCTTTTTTGGGCAAACTGAAGTGCTACCCGGGCTTTTTCGCGAGCCACAGGCAGGTTATCGCCAATTTCCAAAAGACGCTGTGCAATTTGATCTCCACTTGCGTCATCGATTTCAAAAATCCAATCCGACAGACCGATATCACGCCACATTTGCCCTTTGCGTGTATCCGTTGGTTGTCGCATGTGCATCGCGGGCGTGGTGGACGTTAAAGCGATAATTGGGGAATGCATTTCGAAACTCACGACGGCTGCAGCTCGCTCGTAGACAGATGCGGCTTCGGCGGTTAGCAAATATCGATCCATCACTTCGACCATCGGTTTGATCTTCTCAGGAAGTGGATCATAGAGAAGCGGCTTCAGGCGGCTTACGGCATAGGTCATTTCGGGAACGAGGAAAACCTTGCGTTGAAATTTCTCGACCCATGCGATAATCGCGGATCGCATTTTGGCATGATCTCGGTCCGCGAATGCTTCATTCACTGCGCTTCGTTCAGGATTCGGTTTGGTTCGTTCGGGATGTACTTCCCAGTACGGTGTCCAGCGCAAACGCGGTACAGCACATAAATACTCACCAGCTACAAGCTTCTTTTCACGCAATAGTTTTTCTGCCGCGTCGTCATCGCGCAAATCGAGAGCAAAGGTCGCGTCAGGACCGAAGGCCGCATGGGGTTGGTTGATACCAGCCGCCTTAAGTGCTTGTAACGATAGAGTGTCGCGCGTGAAAACAAATTGAGCACCGTTGAGTAAGTTTCGATGCGTTTGAAGTTCTTCATCGGAGAGAGTGATACCACCAAATCCGTACGGTATACCCTGCTGTTGTGCGAGCAAAGTCTCTTTGTGGCCGACCATACCAGGTCCTGAGCCATGCAGAAAGAAATCGCAATTTTGCAGGGCGGCATTTTTTGCATCAGCTGTCTGAGCGATCAACAACTTCGGGAATCGTTTTTGAAGTAGCTGAATGACTTCATCCGTAATACCGCTGGGCCATAATGTGACGGTCGCATCGGGTAGGTATTTTTCAAGGAGCGCCAGCATGCCGGGTGTATGAGCGATGTCGCCAATATTGACAGTTTGCCACGACGATCGGAGAACAATTTTTTTAGCGGCCAAACAGTTCGCCCATAGTGGTGCTGCGGCTAATGTGGCTGTCGTACTAAGGATGAAATCTCTGCGTTTCATGGCTGGGGGCTCATAACTAACGTGACAAGTTTGCGTACGATCATTTTAGTGTAACGTCGTACTGGCGTGAATTAAGAACGATGCTGAGCGGTGATTTTTTGAGCCATTGCCTGAGCGTCCTGCGAGCCCAACTGTTTCAAGTAATCAACCAGAGAATCTCTGTTTTGCTCGGGTTGATTTTGGCTCAACTTCAATTTTCCTTCATAGCGTTCCACAACGATTTCAAATCCAACGATGGCATTCAGCAACGCCTCCAGATATTCCCTGGGTGCATCTTGAACTTTCCAGGGGTGACTTTGCGTCGCTTCATGGGTATTGGTGAGCCTTTCAAGGAAGCCGAGCAACCAAGCAGGATCATCGATGATGGTAAGTCTTCCATGTACATGTACGGCTTCGTAGTTCCAGGTTGGCACAACTTTGCCACTTTCCTTTTTGGTGGCATAGCCGTTGGGAGAGATGTAATGATCGAGCCCTTGGAAAACAGTAAGGGTCGAGATGGGCTGAGTACCTTTGTGTGCCAAAGGGTTGGCGCGGGCCACGTGACCGTAAAGTTTGTCGGGAGCGACCTGATCGAGAGAAGGTTGAAGGATTAAGGGAACGTGATCGGCAGCGAATCCGCTGGAGTCGGAAACGAAGATGATTCCGAGTGGATTATTTCGGATGATGTCGTGACACGATGTTCGATCGGCAGTCGCAAAAGATTTGGGAATGTACAACCCGTTAGCCCTCCAAGAAAAACAGCAAATCCCCGAAGGTAGTAGATTAACGGGGAGGAGAGCCAGCGAACAAGAGCCCACCGAGGTTTCGAGAGCCAAGGCCCTTACAATCGGCGCGATCGCTACGGCTTTGGATAAAAATCGATCGAGGGGTGGCATGTGCGGTGACTCGCACAATTTGTGACCTAGTGTTTTGAGGTTTGTTTTGAAATCTCACAACCCCCGCGATTTACGTACAAATTCCCTTGAATCGTTCGACCCATAATTCGTTACCTCAGCAGGCCACGGTTGCATTGGGCAAACCGACAGCGCCTTCGTCCACCGAGCGATTGTCCAGTGGCAACGTGGAGACGCAGCGACTAACGGTGGCGGATTTGAGCCTCGATGATCTGAGCGGTCGAGAGTTTGCTCAATACGATCTGGGGAAGCGAATCGGTCAAGGTGGGATGGGCCAAGTCTATTTGGCAAAACATCGGCATCTCGGAAAATCGGTTGCCATAAAATTCATTCGACATGATCTGGTTTGTCGTGAAGCACAAACGAGATTTCTGCAAGAGATACAGGCCGTCGGAAAGTTAACGCATCCGCATCTCATTCATGCAATTGATGCTGGGGAATTGGATGGCCTGTTGTATTGCGTCACGGAATACATGGAAGGACGTGATCTGTATGAATGGGTTCATTTGCGTGGGCCCATGCCGCCTCGCGCAGCAGCGGAAGTAATTCGACAGGCGGCTCTCGGTCTGCAGTATGCCCATCAGCAAGGCTTTGTTCATCGAGATATTAAGCCCAGCAATCTTTTCTTGGAATCGCATGGCAATATTCGAGTACTCGATTTCGGATTAGCCTTTCATTCCAAACAACAACCCGATCTAACGAGCCAAGGTCAGTTATTGGGGACCGTCGATTTCATATCTCCCGAACAAGCGCGACATGCACACTCGGCCACACCGCAAAGTGATCTTTACAGCCTAGGTGCATCGTTGATTTATCTCTTAAGTGAGAGGCCTCCCTTTCCAGACGAACAATATCCTTCGCTCACTAATAAGTTAGTCGCACTCACCACATCTCTCCCGCCGTTTTTCTCACAAAGTGCCAATCTCCCGGCTCCGATTCGCGATGTGTTGCAGCGAACGTTGAACATTGATCCGAATCAACGATTTCGCGCTGCCCGCGATCTGGCGAATGCGTTTGAATCGTACGCATCTGTTGATGAACTGGCGACTTGGATGATTCATGGCTCAGGTGGACGACAGCCGAGCGTAAACGAACACAGAGCCAATAAATCTGCGTATCGAGTTTGGGGGGCAGTTGCTGCAACAGCTTCCGCAGCGATTCCACTGATTGCCTACTTCGCTTGGAATAGTTCAAGCAGCGATTCTGAAATGCTCACGACCATTCAACCTGTGAGTCATACCACTTCCACAAGTGAGGGGGCTGCGGACTCGACGTCTTCGTTGGCTAGCGAGCCTGTGCAGTCGGCAGAAGAGACCTCTACCGAACCTGCAGAGAGTAATACGCTGGCTCCGTTCCCGCGTCGTCCGTTGCGACAGTTCGATGGTAGGCCGACGATATCGGACGCCAAAACCATCGTGCACCAATCGGGCTCATCCAGAAATGCCCGAGCGATTGGGGCCCCAGGTAAAAAAATGTCCGAGGCAATTAGCAATAGAAAGGGCACACCGTGAGTTCATTAGTCACAACGTTCTCTCAATCAACCGGTTTGCCAACTTTGATTTCGGGCAAACCAGGCTTATTGGTCAAGATTCATCCACTTAATGGCGTATCTCAACCGGTCGAATTGGCACAAGAAAATTGTGTTGTCGGCAGAGAGGCGAATTGCGGCTTGGTGCTCGAAGATGATGCTGTGTCTCGCCGTCATGCGATTATCGAACGCGATGTCAACGGATATCGGCTTCGCGATCTCAAGAGTCTCAATGGTTCGTTTGTAAATGAAGTCCGTATCGACGAGTGTTTGCTCAAATCGGGTGACCGTGTTCGATTCGGAAAACAGATTTATAAGTTTGTGGCGGGTACGGAAATCGAGTCGCACTATTACGAAGTGATGTTCACTTTGGTCACCTGCGATGGATTAACTCAGGTTCCCAATAAGCGATTCTTCCAAGAGATTTTTGCGCGAGATTGGGAATCGATGATTCGCCGCCAAGACAAGCTGGCGGTCTTGGTGATGGATTTGGATAAGTTCAAGTCCGTAAACGACACCTATGGCCATCTCGCAGGTGATGCAGTTTTGGTCGAGTTCGCAAAGCGGGCTCGCTCTGTTTTACGTAGCGGCGAATTTATGGCTCGCTTTGGTGGCGAAGAGTTTGTGCTACTTTGCTCCGGTGCTTCAGCTCAAGAGGCCGTATTGGTCGGTGAACGGATTCGACAAGTTGTAGAGCAGGCTCCAGTCTGTTTCGATAATTTCACGATCCCCGTAACGGTCAGTATTGGCATAGCGGACGCTAACTTCGAAACCGCTTTGACTCGTGACGGTTTGATCGAACGGGCAGATCAGGCTTTGTATCAGGCGAAGCATCAAGGCAGAAATCAAGTTTGTGTCTTTACGTCGGTATCGTAGTCCTTCACTTCCATCGCTTTTGGGTATTTGACTTTATGAATAAGAAAATCGTCGCGATTTTAGCTGTACTGTGGATGTGCGCGACTACTTCCTCCTTGCGTGGCGAGTTTGAAACCATCGCGGGATGGGATGAGCAAGTTTTCCCATCGTACTTGATTTCTACCGCCGCGATGAAACACACGACGGAAGTGGATGAAACAACCTTGGGGGATGCTTTGGGGGCGTTTGGCGTTGTCGTGACGGCAACCGAAGACGACCAACCGATCAAAGTTTCAATCCTCTGCGATGGATTTGCGGAAACAAGTGAATTTGTCGGTGTGCTCCCCAAAGAAGGTCAATCCTATCGAGTCTTTCCAAAGATGCGTTACAAGTTTGAAAAGCTGAGTCAATATCGTCAAGCGACACCATCGAGTGTTACGTTTCGAGTCCAATTGGGAGAGGATGTCCCGGAGGAGAAAACAGTAACCATCACGATGCGTTCGATCAATGATTGCGCGTTTACGCTAATCGACGGTGATAATACCATCGATATGAACTTCTGTTTTGCAGCTTATGTCAATGAACAGCATCCCTTCGTCGACAAGCTTCTGCGAGAAGCGTTGGACATCGGCGTGATTGATTCGTTCAATGGTTATCAATCGGACGATCCCAATCAAGTGATCGCCCAGGTCTACGCCATTTGGGACTTAATGGCCAATCGCGATGTGCGTTACAGCAGCATCACTGCTACCGCTGCACTTTCTCGAAATACACACAGTCAGCATGTTCGCTTGTTGGAAGAAACCATTAACAACACTCAAGCCAACTGTGTCGACGGCACGGTTTTGTTTGCATCGGTCTTGCGAAAAATTGGAATCGATTCCGCTTTGGTGGTCACCAAAGATCACTGCTATCTGGCTTTTTGGGCGGGTAAGAACCACGAGAAGTTATATGGATTGGAAACGACAATGATGTGCGCGGATACATCCGAAGAAGAAATTCCAGATTTCTATGATGCGGCAGTGGCTGAAGAGCAACGTTGGGATTATTCGTGGGGCAGTTTTGTTTTGGCGATGGCGACCGGAACAACGAACTTGCAAAAGGAACTTGATAAAAAAGAAGCCGAAATCTCCATCATCGATGTGGCTACAGCTCGGCTCAACGGAGTGTTGCCTATCCCATTTCACTCCGATCAAGAGTTTCTGGCGTACGACTTCACTTATAGCGAAGACGAAGTAGCTGAAGAAGCGGGAGAGGCGATGGAGGAGACGGAGTATGGAGAAGAAACAGAAGAAATGGTTGCTGCTGATGAAGGCTCTGCGGCAACTACCGAAGAATGGAATACAGAGGAAACTGAAGCCATTGCATCTGAACAGGGATCTGTGGAGTGGGACGAAGAGGAAACGCCCAAGAAGCGTCGTCGTGCTCCTATGCAACCTGCTGCGAATGTTGAGTGGGAATAGGCTGAAAGTGTTCGTTGAAATTTAACCGAAAATCTGATTCTGGAGAGAAGAATGAGTTTAGTTCAAGTGCTGCGAAATTTGTCAATCCTTTCTGTCCTGGCCGTCGCAGTTTGCCCAGCTGTCGTGCGTGGAGAAGAGGAAGAAATTCCTTATGAAGCTAAAGCGGCTGAAACTCTTGGGGCGACTTTGGTTGCCTACTCGATTGACGCCCATGTCAATATAAGCTTGGTATCCCAGGCTTATCAAAATGAAACGATGGAAGCCGAGCGCGCGATTACTTTGGCAAATTTGACGATAACCATGTTGGACCAAATTGGCCCATCAGTTATCGCGTTATCGAAGTACAGCGAGTGCGGTGAAGCCGACAAGAAATGTTTGGTTTCATTGGCAAAGGCCTTCAAGGCGATTAAAGCGGAAGCTGTTTCGCTGAAAGCGTATGTCGAAAGTGGAGAGGACTCCGATTTTGAGGAATTCGAAACCAAACAGCAGGAAGCTCAAAAGGTTTTGGATAATTTGATGAAATAGTTACGGGTATAGCAAACCAGTTAACGCGTTCGGTGTTCATCACCGGACGCGTTTTTTTTTGCAACTTCCAGGTTGCTCGGAGTATTACGGCAAATTAATATGTGGCCGTGGTTGGAATGCCTCCAGCGATTTCGTTTTTGCAAAAATAGGTTTTACATGTTCAGTTTGCTGATTATCGGTTCGATCACAGCGGGCGTGGCGATGATGGCGAACAACAACCAAGATTCGCCTGTGTTGTGGGGATTGCTAACTTTTATCCTCGGCTTTATCGGTGCCCTTTTCGGCATGATTGGCGCGATCCTGGGCTCGTTGCTGGGTGCTGTCATCTATATGATCAAGACGGCACGATACGGTTGAACCTCATCTTAATCGGATTGAAACCATGACTGATTTTTCAAAAGTTGTCGGGGATCACTGGAATGCGTTTTCCGCTCAACGTGGCGACACCTTTATGTTCGTCTCATTCGACGAAGATGTCGCATCGGTCGAGATGATTGAAGAACTTTCGTTGTGCGCTCGGGTCTGGTGGCGAATTCAGGAACCGAATCCGGCTGGTGGCCCCGAGTCTCCCGAAACCGAGAAACTCTGGGAAATGGAAGATGAGTTATTGGAGATGCTCGACGAGCACAAGGTGGCTTGTCGATTCGTGGCTCGGTTGACCTATGGTGGTATTCGAGAATTGGTGTTTCAGTTAGCCGACTGGGATTCTTTCCGGCCACCTGTAGGTAGGTGGTTGATAAATCAAGCCGACTATGAAATCGATGTGTCGGAACATGAAGGTTGGGGATTCTACGACGACGTCGTTCGTCCATCACGAGAAGATCGATTCTTCATGTTGGACAATTCGGTGATCATGAACCTGATTGAATCGGGAAGCGATCCTGAGAAGGAGCATTCGCTGGAATATGCCTTTACGGGG
>JAFLCP010000188.1 GCA_017303505.1 Planctomycetota bacterium
GGCGACAGTAAAGGCGATGCAGAAGCAAGTGGCACCGAACATGCAACCGCCGAAGCAACCCCCGCGTCAACTTCCAGCGAATTGAGCTTCCCCAAAGATCGCCAAGAAGCATCGGGACTGAAGATGGTCGCCGTTGGCAAATCACCCTTTGAAGCTCGAGTTGTGTTGACTGGAAAAATCGCTCTCAACGACGATCGTGTAGCTCATATCTTTCCGCAAATCGATGGCGTTGTTGATCAAGTCAAAGTTCAATTTGGCCAAAGGGTGCAAAAGGGAGATGAGTTAATCGTTATTCGCAGCCGCGAAATTGGCCAAGCCAAACTGGCCCTCTACCAAGATCGCATGCTGCTGCAGTTCGCCGAGTCGAAACAGCAATGGACCGAAGAGGTCACGAAAAACACCAACGAACTCATCACGGCCATTCGGGCCAATCCACCGATCGAGCAATTGGAAACCCAATTTCGCGAACGCACTATGGGGGAATATCGCGAAAAATTGATGACGGCCTACGTCAATTTGTATCGATCCAAAATGGACCTACAGCGTTTGAGCAGTTTGACCGAAAGCAACGCCGTGCCGGCCAAACAACGCATGGCTGCAGAAGCTGCCGTTAATGCTGATCAAGCCATCCTTCAAGCGTCGTTAGAACAAATTGAACAAGATGTAAAACGTGTTGCACTCATGTCATCCCAATCTTTACGCGAAGCCCAAGTGAAGGTTTCGGTAGCTGAAGCCAACTTCAATATTCTAGGTTTAACTGATTTGCAATTAGATGACATTGATCCTAGCAAGAAAGGTGAGGCACTCAGTTTCTATCCGATCCGTGCACCTTTTGATGGAACGGTCATTGAAAAGGATGTGGTGCTGTTAGAACGCGCTCTCCCTGATCGCCGAGTCCTAACCATTGCGGACCTCACATCGGTTTGGGTTGAAACGGACATCTACGAAGAACACTTACCATTGCTCAAAGAACTCAGTGGCAAACAATTACAATTCCGCAGCGCGTCGTGGCCAGATCGCGTCTTTCAGGCCGAGATTTTCTTCCAAGGTGAAATCGTTGAAGAAACCAGTCGCACGATCTCTATGGTTGCCAAAGCAGACAACCAAGATGGCGCACTCAAGCCGGGAATGTTTGTAAATGTCGAACTTCCATCGATTTCGACCACACCAGTGATTCAGGTTCCTCCGCCTGCCGTCTTGGATTTTCAGGGAGAAACCTTTGTTTTTGTCAGCAAGGGACCAGAAAGTTTCGTGCGTCGCAATGTCAAAATCGGACGCCGTTCCGATGCCGCTTATGAGGTGCTCGAAGGACTAAGCGAAGGCGATCAAGTTGTAACCGAGGGTGGTTTTGCTCTCAAGTCGCTCATGCTTTCAGAATTGTTGGCAGATGAGTGATATCACGCTCGTCTTGAAACTCTCAATCACTTAGATCACTTTGCAGTCGGTACAACTTATGGTCAATCGCATAATTGAATGGTCGCTCAATAATCGCTTTGTCGTCATGTTGGTCTGTCTGATCATCATCGGCGGTGGAGTTCTCTCCGCTACAAAACTCCCTTTGGATGCAGTCCCCGATCTCACCAACGTTCAAGTGCAGATCTTGACGACATCTCCCGCTTTGGGTCCAGTCGAGGTCGAGCAATTCATCACCTTTCCTGTCGAAAATGCGATGAGCGGCTTACCCAAGGTGATGGAAATCCGGTCGATCAGTCGTATTGGCTTATCAGCCGTAACGGTTGCCTTTGAAGAGGGAACTGACATCTATTGGGCTCGTAACTTGGTGAATGAACGCTTGCTGCAAGCCAAGCAGAATATTCCGGCTGGCATGGGCGATCCACAACTCGGCCCGATCGCCACCGGTATGAGCGAAATCTATCAATTCGAAGTAAAAGCGGAACCGGGCCACAACTACAGCCTCATGGATCTACGCACCATTCTCGATTGGCAGATCGCTTTCCAATTGCGAAGTGTGCCTGGTGTTATCGAAGTCAACACCTTTGGCGGTGAACTGAAGACGTATGAAGTTCAACTTAACCCCAACAAACTTCTGAACTATGGCATCAGCCTGTCGCGTGTCTTTCAAGCTTTACAAGAGAACAACGCCAATGCTGGTGGTGGTTATATTGCCCATGGCGAAGAACAACGCTTAATCCGCGGCGAAGGCTTGATCTCCTCGCTGGATGACATTCGCAATATCGTGTTAGAAGATCGAGGCGATGGAACGCCCATTCGCATCTCGGACGTTGCAGAGGTCACCTTCGCACCGATGTTGCGTCAAGGTGCCGTGACTCGCGACGGTGAACGCGAAGCGGTGACCGGGATGGTGATGATGTTGATGGGAGGGAACTCGCGCGAAGTGGTCGAAGCAGTCAAAGAGAAAATTCACACGATTGAAAAAACGCTCCCTGAAGGTGTAGTGATCGACACCTTTTATGATCGAACCGAATTGGTTGAGAAGACCATTCACACCATCTCCGAGAACATTGGACTGGGGATCTTTTTAGTTATCTTGATGCTGTTTATTTTGCTGGGTGATGTTCGCGCAGGACTCATCGTGGCCGCTGCTATTCCACTGTCAGCCTGTTGTGCGGCCATCGCTATGTATGTCGCTGGTGTTTCGGCCAACTTGATGAGTTTGGGGGCAGTCGACTTCGGCGTGATTGTAGACGGCGCCGTAGTGATGATCGAAAACGCGATTCGTCGCGCAAGCAAATATCAAAAAGAGCACTCCGGCAAGAACGTTCCCTTATCTCTATTTAAGGAATCATCTTACGAAGTAGGAAAGCCAATTCTTTTTGCCGGTTTGATAGTGATCATCGTATTCTTGCCGATTCTGAGCTTGCAAGGCGTCGAAGGAAAGATGTTCCGCCCGATGGCCTTCACCTTTATGTCGGCTTTAACGAGTGCCTTGATTCTGTCGATCACCGTGATGCCGGTGATGGCCTCGCTTTTCTTGGTCCGCAACCTACGTACCGAAGATACGATTATTGTTCGCTCGCTCAAACAGGCCTACAAACCGTTGCTTGAAACGGCGATGAAATGGCCCGCAGCTTTGGCCATTGCATCTGTTGCGATGTTCGTTGGGGCGGTTCTCATTGCGAACAATTTGGGTCGCGAGTTTGTACCTAAGTTGGACGAAGGTGATTTGGCGATCCAAGCGACTCGACTTCCCAGTGTTTCGTTGGAAGCCTCCATTGAAATGACCAAACACATGGAAAGGGTCTTGTTGGAATTTCCACAGGTTACCACGGTAATCTCCAAATCGGGACGGCCCGAAATCGCTAACGACCCGATGGGTGTTCATCAAACCGACTTGCTGGTTCGACTCAAACCACCTGCAGAATGGCCTGATACGATCACTAAAGAAGAACTGATCGTACAGATGCAGGAAGCATTGGAAAAAAATGTGCAAGGGAATGCGTTTTCGTTCACGCAGCCGATTGAATTGCGAGTCCAAGAATTGGTCGCCGGTGTGCGTTCGGATATCGGACTCAGCTTGTTCGGCGATGATCTTAAGACGCTCGAAGTCTATGGTGATCGAATCGTGCGTGCACTCAATAAAGTCCCTGGAGCGGCTGACGTTCAAGCCCAACAGGTGGCAGGTCTTCCGTATTTGAGAATCATCATTCGTCGCGATGCCATCGCTCGCTATGGAATCAATGCGAATACTGTTTTGGATGCGGTGAGTGTCGTAGGTGGTGTCGTTGTAGGTGAAGTTTTCGAATCGCAACGACGTTTCCCGATGCAAGTGCGTTTGGGCGCCAACTGGCGCGATGATCTAGAGAAGATCAAGCAATTGAAGATCGATGATCCACGTGGTCGCCAGATTCCCATTTCGCAACTTGCCGATCTCATCGTGGAAGAAGGACCTTCAGAAATCAGCCGCGATGCGGTTCGTCGTCGTTTGCTCATTCAATGCAATGTGCGTGGACGCGATTTGGCTGGCTTTGTGGAACAAGCCCAAGCCACAGTAGACCGCGAAGTCAATCTCCCTGCGGGTTACACACTTACCTGGGGTGGACAATTCGAAAACTTGCAGGCAGCCTCACAACGTTTGGCCATTGCAGTCCCGATCGCGCTGTTTCTTATCTTCGCTTTGCTGTTCATGACGTTTCAATCAGCCAAACTGACCTTGCTGATTTACCTAAACGTACCGATCGCTGCTGTGGGAGGTATTGTGGCTCTCGCGCTTCGCGATATGCCACTGTCGATCTCCGCCGGTGTGGGCTTTATCGCTCTGTTCGGTATCGCGGTGATGAATGGGGTGGTGCTGGTAGAACATATACGGCATCTGCGACACCATGGTCTGCACCAGCGAGATGCGATTGTGACTGGTGCCCTTGATCGATTGCGGCCCGTGTTGATGACGGCCACGTGCGGGGCCCTGGGCTTTGTGCCGATGGCAATTTCCAGTAGCGCGGGTGCCGAAGTGCAAAGACCGTTGGCAACGGTTGTCATTGGCGGTCTTATCACCTCGACGGTCCTCACGCTTTTGGTTCTTCCAGCGATTTATCGTTGGTTCGAACCAAGCTTGGAAGGATCGGAAGAGGACATCGCCGTGAATGCCAGCCATCATCCCTAACTCAATTTTTCACCCATAGGAGTGGGCGGTGAGGTCCGGTTGTAGCGGATGCTCCAAAAGCGCTTAGGTTAACCAAAATTCTCGGCATACTTAAGGCAACGAAGGTACCAGTTTTCCTATAACGGACATGCACGCCGGATCGATTGTAAGAGTTGTTCGCGTCGATGCGGCTCAGCGAGACGTGAAGTTTGAATTGCCAGGGAGGGTAATACGAATGTTGGTACGATTTGGTTCAGGTAAAGTTTGCGGCCTAGAGCGATTACAACGCTTTGACTCAATTCAGAGCTGGCAGAAGCGATCTGGCAAGTTATTCCTGACATTTACGTTAGCATTGAGCGGCAACTTTGTATCTGCCCAAGAAGCGGCCACTATTACCGTTGCTCCTAGTACCGAAGCAGCGGCGACCGCTCCCACTGACGCCACAGCGCCCGAAGCCACACCACCGGTTGCGACCGAGCAGGGCTGGACTTTGGCGGCCCTTGAACAATTGGCGATGCAGAATCACCCTGCCATCGCCCAACAAATGGCGTTGATCTCCGCTGCTCAAGGCAACTGGGTTCAAGTGGGCTTACAAGCCAATCCAACCATTGGCTATGAGGGCCAACAATTGGGTAGCCGCGGATTGGCCGAACAAGAAGGTATCGCGATCGGTCAAGAAATTATTCGCCCCGGTAAACTCCAATTGAATCGTTCGATTGCAGCCGCCGAAATCGCTCAGGCTCGACAACAATTGGCAGTCGTCCAACGCAAAGTTTGTACCGACGTGAAAGTGGCGTACTACGATCTTCTCGTAGCACAACAGCGGTATGCAATTGCTCAGCAACTATTGCAAATCGCGCAGCAAGCGACCAATGCAGCGAGGCAACTCTTGGAAGCCAAAGAAGTGGGTAAGGCCGACTTGCTCCAAGCGACCATCGAAGAAGAGAATGCACAAATCGTTTTGCAAAATGCGACGAACAAACTGTTCGCTTCTTGGCAGATCATGGCTAGCCTCACCGGCTTATCGGCTCAACAACCCGAATTGGTACTTGGCGAATTTGAACAAGCTCCAGTCGAAATCGCATTTGAAAATGTATTGGTGCAATTGCGATCTACCAGCCCAGAGATCGCAGTCGCCGTGGCTAGCATCGAAACAGCCCAACGAACTTTAGCTCGTGAACGCTTCGAACCTCGCCCCAACTTATCGGTCAATGGCTTGGTCAACTATCGCGATGAAGGTATAGGCGGAGCCTCCGACGGCGGCGTCGCCGTTTCGCTCCCAGTTCCTCTATGGAACAAAAATCAAGGTCGAATTCGCGAAGCCTATTTTGAGCTGCAAGCGGCTCAACGCTCCTTAGAAAAACTTGAGTTCGACCTGCAGAACCGTTTGGCCCCGGTATTCGAACGTTATGGCAATGCCAAGAACCAATATCAAAGATATCGCGACATCATCTTGCCCGCCGCCAAAGAATCACTGGAACTCAACCGTCAAGCGTACTCATCGGGCGAAGTGGGCTTCGTGGTTCTCCTAACGGCCCAGAGAACCTTTTTTGAAACCAACCTGCAATACCTTGATGCCACTCGCGAATTACGCTTAGCGGAGAGCGAAATCGATGGCATGTTGTTGATGGGAAGTCTCAAATAGGCTTTGAGCAAAGTTTAGGAATCTTTTTTCTCGTTGCGGCCATAGATAAACCACAAGATGGCTGGCAAGAAGATAAGATCCCCGAGCAGTGCCGTTGAAATCGTGAGCACACCCATTACGGCAAAAATGCGATGATCTCTTGAATCGCTCATGAGAACCGTTGAGAAGCCCGCAATCAAAATCACGGTCGTCATGATCAAAGCGGAACCAACTCCCACAAACGATCGTCGCAGAGCTGCAGCGACGGTGCCGCCATCTAAACGCTCTTGTTCGAAACGCGTCAGAAAGTGAATCGTATCGTCGACGGCAATACCAAGACAAATCGTGAACGCACAAACCGTCACAATTTCTAAGGATTGGCCCGCCCAATAGAGCACGGTTCCCGTTAGAGCGAGAGGAAATGCATTCGGTACAATCGAAGCGAGGCCCATCCAAAACGAGCGATAAGCAACGGCCAACACGACAAAGATGATAAACGCCGCACTACCTAGACTAGACGCCAAATCCATCACGACTTGAAACAAATTTCGCCAACGCCAAGCAGCGGAACCTTTGAGCTCGAAACTGAAGTTAGGGTGATTCTCTTGTATCGTCTTGAATCCCGCTTCGATTCGCCCAAAGACTTCGGAGTACTTGGCAATTCCTAAATCCTGAATGCGGAATGTAACCCTAGCCAAATTCTCTTCGGGTCGATAAAAAGCCCGCTTCAAGGGTGGTGGCAAAAGCTCGATCATCGAGAATCGCTCGGTAGCAAGCCCTTCACCAGGCAACGCATCGATGAGATTCTTTAGCCCCAGCGGATGTCCGATCAACGCTTCATTTCTCAGCATTTGGTCCACGTCTGTGATCACCTGCATGACCTCGACAGCATCGCCTTCGACATCCTCGTTCCAGCGAATTTCGATCTCGCCGAATTCCAGTCCACCAAACGCTTTGTCCATGTAAGTCATCCCTGCAGCGGCTTCACTACCGCCAGGCAGTTTATCTACGTTCCTCTCATCAGGCTGCAATTGCAAGGCAAAATAGAGACACGCCACCGTCGCCACACAACTGATGTAGGTGATCGCTCGGGGCCGCTTCAACACCCAGTCAATCAATAAGCTGATTCGACTCAAATGTTTCTCGATAAGGCTCTTGTCTTGACCAATATGAATTCGACTTCCTAAAGGCGTCATACATGCTAAAGGAATCGCCAAAATCACCGCGATAAACGTCAAGACAACGCCGATCACACAGCAATATCCAAACTCACGCACCACTGCATGATGCGCTAGGTAGAGCGAACCAAAACCGATCGCCGTGGTCAGCGAAGTGAGGAAGCAGGCAAAGCCCACTTCGCGAATTCCTTCAATCGCAGCTTGCCGTCCACTCATACCTTCAGAACGCAACTTTCGAATCTGCACCATCAAATGCACACCATCCGTCAACCCAACCAGTGCCAACATCACAGGAAGCACCACGTCATTAAACGGATTGCGTTCCAGGTTCAAATAGCGAATAACGCCTAACGTCCAAAAAACTCCCAATGCAGGTGCCAATGCGCAAACCAGAACAGCAGAGAAACCTCGGAATAAGATCAGTGCCATCAGTGCGATCATGCCATAACCGATGAGTTGATATTTGACGACGTTGGCTTGCTGAGAGCGAATAGCGGCGACATACATCGGTACCGCACCGGTCACCTGAAAGCGAAAATCTAAGTCGGGATATTCGGCGACTACACTCTGAGCAACTTCCTTGAGCTTATCGGTACATTCTTGGTCGCTGCGAACAAAGAGCCAGTCAAAGCGAATGACAAGAATGGTCGTTTCCCCCGAATCGGACAAAAGCTGACCGATTACCAGCGGATTCTTGAGCGCTTTATCGCGCACAGCCGCATAGCGCTGAGGAGAAGCTTCGCCCCGAGGATAAAGCGGTTCAGGTAATCCAAAAATATTGAGGATCGGTACTTTGTCCATCCACAACACATTCGAAACATAATCAAGCCCTTCCAGTCGCTCAACGATACTCTGCAGCGCTTTAGCGCCATCGCGCGTAAAAAACTTCTTGGAGTCGATCACCAAAATCGCATCACCGCGAGTTAGATCGACCGCCTCAACGTTGGGAGCTTGACGTCGATTGGTGCGAACAGCTTCATCGCGTCGATTGTCGCTGGCCTGATTCTCCGCTGGCTGATTACGAATGAGGAATTGCCGGACGGATGCTGGATTACGATACCCCTGAATAGCGATCAACGTGATGATCACTACGGTAATAGCCATGAACCACGTATGGTGCACAAGCCAAGCCGTTAGCTTATCAAACCAATAACGCATAAGTGACTCGTCTTCTTTTGTTGAATCGTGCTGTGGCGTCTTAACGAATCGCTTCTTCTGCGCTTTGTTCTACTTCGCTTCGCGTGATCTTATTATCGCGATCCCGATCAAATCGTTGAAAACCGAACCGACGTAAGGACAAGGGGGTTTCCAAAAGTTCAACGGTTCCATTCCCATTCTTGTCGAGCTTGATAAAGAACTCATCAACAAACGTTTGACGCTGTTTAGCTAACTCCTTTTGGGCCACAGGTTCGACAGGATTTGATTTCTCACGTTTGGTAGCACCTTCTGAACTGGCCTCTCCTGGAAAACGGGGAACAGCCACTTCAAAGAAAGCCACTGCCATCTCTTCCCAAGTTTGATCTCCCCACGTAACCCATTGTGAAGGATCAGGATTAAACGGGTTTGCTGGAGAGTTATCAAAAGTGACACGACAACAAATATCATTCAGCTTTGATAAAGGCTGCGGCTCAGCAAAAACATAAGTGTGTTGCCAATTAAAATCGTATCGGGGGACGTTGAGCAATGTTTGCCCAGCCTTAGTGTCATGATTCTCAACCGACAAAAGTTCGAAGCTCTTGCCGCGCAAATGCATATGCGGAGAAACGGCCAGCAAAACGCCTCCTTCAGGTTTGCGACGCAAGTCAGCTAACACAGCGTGCTCAGCTGCCCCAGGTGGAATCTCAAAGTCCTGATTGATGGCTGCCATCGTGAAGACTTCATGCGTCACCTTTTCTTCTGGCAAGAAGCAAAGAGAAACTTCGCTCAAATCCTCTTGAGGAACTCCATTGGTAGTGTAGTGCATTTGGAACACGAGCTTTGAACCAGCAGGCACACGGCGTGCATGGCCTTCAGGTGGCATCATCGGCTTCTGGCCTGGCACATAGGCCGTCAACCAACCGTTGCCGGAAAAGCTTGATCCATCAGGTGGTCGAACAAACACAATCGCGTGATGCACCACCGATCGATTGCCGGGAGTAACGTTTGCTGCCGCAACCCATTTGTCTTCTGTGAAACCTGGATCAACCACAAAATACTGATACTCAACCATTCCTTCGGCTGGAACTTTGTAAGGACTCTTCGCCATTTTCACGGTGACATCCGGCACCAGCTTGAAGTCGTACAACTCGGCCATGTGGCTTTCTTTGGGGAGATCTTTTTCCTCGCCGTAGGGCATACCAGCTGCAGCCCAATCCCGCAGCACTTGCTTATCTTCCTCAGACATCCGCCGAGCATTGGCGAACGATCCATGATTGGGGTCTGCATGCCAAGGTGGCATACGTCCATCTTGGACAACTTCCACCATCGTATCTGCCCAACCGATGACTTCATCGTACATGGTAAGTTCAAAGGGCCCAATTTCTCCAGCGCGATGGCACTCGATGCAGTTGCGTTGCAAGACAGGGACAACGTCGCGACAGTAGGTTACTTTGGCATCAGCTACCTTGGCTCGAACACGACCGATGCGGCAACCGGTTGCTGGCGTGACGACATTTGCTGCTTCTTTACCTTCCAGCGTTTGAACGAGCACATCTTTAAGGTCGTGTTGGGTTGGCTTCTCGCGAGCAACACCCGGCGCAAATTGGTCGTCGATGCGTCCTTGATAGATCGTCCGCAAAGTTTGGTTCAAAACATAAACTTCAGGCGTTCGTTCGGCTTGGAACTGATCTGCAATTCGGTTATCAAAGTCTTTGATGACCGTAAAACGTACCCCATGTTCCTTTACAAATTTCTTGATCTCTTCAACGGAATCTTGTTGATTGCTAAACAGAGCGACAAATTCGACATTCTGATTAGCAAACTGGTCGGCCATCGTTTGCAGACGAGACGCATATTGCCGAACCATGGGACACTCGGTACCCAAGAAACACACGACCGTGAATCGCTTTTGCTCGGGCGGAGCCGACTTCAAGATCCAATTCTCACCGGTTATGGTTGTTGCCGAAAACGCCAATGGTTCTAGCGGATTTGGATTTTGACTATTCGGCGATTGTGCCCAAAGCGTGGGATTTCCATTGGTCCAAATCGTTACCCAAACCACCCATAAAGTTAAGCACAAGTGACGATGCATACGATTCACAATCCCCGAAAAACTACCCAAATGTCCACCTCCCATACCCTTAGTAGGAAGACTCTGTTTCAGCGAACAATTGACGGTTGGAGAAGCCTAAGTCCGCTTTCGCCATCCAAGTGTAGCAATTTGGCCAGATGGGAACCATTGGAAGCTGCTGGGGCGGTTTGCAGGAATTGTGAAGTAGGTCGATCGACCGGTTGTGGCAAATTACCCGAGATTTCCTTGGGAAACTGGGTAAACCTGAAGTAAACTTGCGCAGAGTTTAGGCATCTACCTCGGCGACAAAACAACTTGGAACCTGCAGCGATGAAATTGAGCAAAGTCCTGTCGATTAGCCATGATATTGCCAAGCCTTACTTGGTGGATGGGCGCAAGAAGTTTCGCCTTAAGGATTACGATCCTGCTGATACGGCAAATTTCACTTCCGCCGATAAACCTCGAGCCAAAGAAGCGTTAACGATCGGTATCGACGCGTTGGCCGAATTGCAGGACATGTTATATGCCCAAGATCGTTGGTCCGTCTTGCTGATCTTCCAAGCCATGGACGCTGCCGGAAAAGATGGCGCGATCAAACATGTGATGTCCGGTGTAAACCCGCAAGGATGCCAAGTCTACTCGTTCAAAGCCCCCACCAGCGAAGACCTCGATCATGATTTTCTATGGCGGTGCGTCAAGTGCCTGCCGGAACGCGGTCGAATCGGAATCTTCAATCGAAGCTACTACGAAGAGACCCTGGTCGTCCGAGTTCACAAACAAATTTTGGAGAATCAAAAACTTCCGCCGAGCCTCATCACCAAAAACATTTGGGACGACCGTTTTGAAGATATCCGCAACTTTGAAAAATATCTGACTCGCAACGGTGTCATCATTCGCAAGTTCTTCTTGAACGTCTCACGCGAAGAACAAAAGAAACGTTTCATGGAGCGTCTCGATCATCCCGAGAAGAATTGGAAGTTCTCTGCTGCTGACGTGAAAGAACGTGGATATTGGGATGACTACATGGATGCGTATCAAGACATGATTCGCAACACCTCAACCCCCGACTGTCCATGGTACGTTGTTCCAGCGGATAACAAATGGTACACCCGCATCGTCATCGCAGCAGCCATCATCGAAGCCCTCGGAAGCCTCGACTTGCACTATCCGAAAGTGAACGCCGCGATGCGGGAAGAACTGAGGCTTGCAAGGGAGAAGTTGGTGGGAGAAGAGTGAGACAGTTTTCAGTTTTCAGTTTTCAGTGATTCAGTGATTCAGTGATTCAGTGATGAAGTAATGAAGTGACCTGGATATTGCGAACTCTAAACACCTAATTTACAAACCCCTATCCCAAACGATCCCTCCCCGCGCGCCCTCTGAAAACTGAATCACTGAAAACTGAATCACTGAAAACTGAACCACTGAATCACTGAACCACTTTTTTCAATTTCAATTCATGAAACCAAAGATCATCATTCGGTACGTCGAGTTTTAGTTCGATGAGTTTACCTTTGGCATCACAAACGAAATGCGCAGTTCCTTCGTCGAACCAGGCGAAATCGCTGCGCCATTTGATGAGGAACGTGTCGTAGTGTAGGGGAGTTAGATCGGCAACTAAGTCCGGGTTCGGCATGAGAGCCAAAACCAGTTTGCCATTTTCTAATTTCACTTCGGCATCACCATAGAGCGGGCAAGTAAATTTGCCCACGTAGTCTTCGAGTGGATGTGTGGGAGCGGCAGGGGCGCCGGCAACAGGCTTGATCGCCGCATCG
>JAFLCP010000189.1 GCA_017303505.1 Planctomycetota bacterium
GAAGCCATGCAGTTGGCCCGACCTCGCATAAATTTCGACACCATAACCGTTTACCAATTTCTTCGAGAAATCGCCAAGGTTGGAGGGATTCTGGCACGCAAAGGGGATGGCGAACCAGGGTGGATCACCATCTGGCGCGGAATGGAATTTCTAATGCAACTAATTGACGGAATTAACCTAGGTCGTAACGCCAAAAAACAGCGACATGTGGGTAAAGACAAGGCTTCGAAGCTCCACCCACTAACAAGACGACGTAAGTGGAGATTCAAAGCTCCACTCTCGAAACGCAAGAAGCAAGTGGAGCCGGCCTGGCAACCTTGCACTATCGAACGCGACGGAGCTGCAAAATTTCATCCTCCAACTGCTCGATTCGGGAAGCTTGGCTCGCGAGCCCTTGGTCGTATTCCCCAAGCCCATCTGGTACGGCCCGCGAAATGAGTCTTCGCAGTTGTGAGAAATGCTCTTTCTCACGAACCAGTTGATTCTGAAGTATCAGTAGCTTCTGCTGTGCAAACTTTCGAGCGGCACCCTGAATTCGAATGATCTCGTTTTGATACGGCACGGCCGCAGTCACGGTTGCCAGTTTTTTTGTCTGCTCCACACACTCAAAGGGGTTGTTGTGACAAAGTGAGCGAAGATCGATTAGTTTATTGCGAACTGCATTTTCAAGATTCTCATCCAACGTGAATGATAGTCCTGCGATGTGGGCCTCGTCGCAAAATAACTTTACTTCGACTTCCCCCACGCCTTCCGGCCCACTCTCAAAATCGACAGGAACCCGCAACTCGACTTCCGTTTGATTGGATAGAGTTGGAACAAAGAAAAATGCAGTGGCTGACTCCCCTCCAACTCCGATGTATCGTACTTCCAGAGAACAATTCGAGTACCCCTCAGTTCCACTCAACAAAATTCTCCCTTGCTTATAATGGCAAGAGAATTCTCCCTGTCGCGGTTGTCGGATTGCCCCGGCTAGTTTTACCACCAAAGGCATTAGCGTTTCATACGAACGCCGACATCGTTGATCAAGTTCCAGTTGCCAAGCTCGTAGCACACGGTCCTGCATCAATCGCGAAAACGTCTCCATCATTAGCTCTGCGGTGGCTGGTTCGGTCGCGTTCAAAACGGGATCATTATGTGTCTCGGATTCGAGAAGATAGTGGATATGTCTGAATGCAACCTCCCTCAAAGTCGGATGGGAATCAAATTCGCTCTTCAGCAAGCTTACCGCTTGCTCAACCTTCCCCACCATGACAGTATCACTCACCTCAGTTAGCACCAACGCCCTGTCCATCGAAATCAAGGGAGCCAGTGTCCTGAACTGCGAACGTAATTCGGCTGTAACATCAACAGCATTTTTGTCCTGCGCGTTTGTCAAACCGACAAACTCTAGCACAAGAAAATTGAAGGCGAGTTGAAGAAACTTTGACCACTTCATATCAGTGCTCTCCATAGATTCTTCGCTATGACCGGGAACAAGAATCGCGCTGCCATTCTTCCTCACACGAGGACAGATGCGCGGTAACCACTGCTATGCCATGACTTGTGGCCATAGATTGCCGTGTGATCGTGGAAGGTTCGGCGGAGAGAAGGACTTTTTCTCTTACCTACTCTTCTTATTGGTGGGAGCGGCACAAGTTTTGCGCGACGTTGAGAATTTTGATTGAATAAGAAACCGTCCGTAGCAGTCCCATCTATAATGGACCCGGCTAGCGCCAAACGGTTCATGAACAACGGAAACAAATCTGGACAAATCGCTCAGCAGAGATTTGCCACCCATAAAAGCTAACGTGCTGCAGCCCACCTACACCGCGAGTGAACAGAAAACTCGACGTGGCTCAATAACTACTTTGGTTGTGCCAACTTCTCCAACTCCAAACGTTCAATAGAAAAGGCACCTGGATAGTTGCGTACAGCGATGATGATTTCTTCAGCGATCCCTTCGTCGTCGAGCGAGATTGGTACATCATTACCATCTACTGCTTGCAGAGAGGAATGCCAAGCTGCTATGATTCGATCGCCACTGTTAAGCATCACGAAAATCTCGGCCGATGAATCCACGTCGTCCAAGGCCTTTACCCGGATGCGAAGCTGTCGCTTCTGTGGGCTTACCAAAAATTTTGGATAGACCTGACCGGCAACTCCCCAAATACCAGCATGCTCTTCTTGAGCCTGCTGTAGCAAAGCGACATTGGAGTCCAGCAGATGGACCGAAACCTTGTCTGGGTTATCATGAAAAGGAAGCATCCAATAGCTCATCGCCAACAGGGTTGGCGCTAATTGAGCGCGCTGCAATTCGGCTCTCAAGTCGTCATCGGTGACGTTTTCGGGAAGCAAAAACGCTCCATGAATCTTGAGTGAACTATCGACTTCCCAGTGATGGGGACGATCGGGTGGAGCCTGAATTTCAATTTCAGATATTTCGCATCGACCAACCGAATTCGCCGCCCCTTTCAATTGATCCAATCGGGTATGAATCACTCTTATAGAACCATCACAAGCAATTGGTGCCACTTTGCTTTCGACATTGTTGTAATTAGAAAAGTTCGAATTGACAGCCATCCGTCCTCCGTAGTTTGCGGCACCATTGGTATACGCATAAACTCCTGTAATGAAGGGAATCGAATCATTTTCAACTGCGCTTTCGCCGGATACCAACAGAACCAACTGATGTGGAACGGTTGCATCAAGGGAAACCGGCTCACTGAATTGGAGCACATAGTTGAATTCGCCTGACGGAGCATCCTGTTGTCGCACAATGGTTACGGCGTCTGTATAAGAGGTAAAACGATTATCGAGTTCGGGTGAATAGAAGCCACCCAAGAATTTAGTGACACCACCCCGCAGCAAGTTGACATATTGTGGCGAATAGACCAGCGGCTGTGTCGAATAAACAACCAATTGATCGCTTACAGTACCCGGACTCAACAGCGGCTCTTGCACCGAATCGGGATCTTGCTCGCGAAAAAAACGCCGCGTAAATTCGTTTTGCTGCCGCAAAGTAACCGTACTCGAATTGGCGTCCCAATTGCTAAATACCCAACGAGACTCGTCCGAACCGGAAGTCTCTTGCATCAATAACTCTGCCGTAGCCGTCGCCAATAATGAGCCGGAGTCATTGTCGATGCTCGATGTCCGGTTGGTGGGAAACAGCTTCGTCACACCAACATCAGCTTGAGCCGACGCAATCAAATATCCAGCCGTCAACTTACTTCTTTGGTTTTCCAACTCGCTGATAAAGTCCTGCGTCGAGCTATCGAATTCGCTTATATTCTCATAGCTTCGAGGTTCGAGTTCCTCGACGTCTTTAGACGTTGGTGTTGACTCTTCGATTTTGCCTCGAACTTTGTTGCGGCATAAATCCAAGTTGATCCACACCGGCGCCTGGAAGCGATGCATGATCGTCTTCTCAAGTTCTCCAACATCCAACCAGGAATCATGTGTGACCGCTAATTGTGGACTTATTCGCGCAACATCCACACGCGTTCGTCCATGCCCATGAAACCAAATATTCCCGAAGGGTGGTCGAGAGTCGGAGGGTGAAGCTTTGAGATGAGATGCCGATTGTGAACTGGCAAAATTCATCGCCAACCAGCCAGTCACCAGCCGCTCGAGTTCCTCCTTGTTTTCATAAAGCAAAGGTGCCCGCAGCAACCTGAGAGGAGCTGCTTCTGGATTAGCTGTCAAACTAAGCCGTTCCTGGTGTGATTCGACGCGTTGATTGATCATGTCGATTTCAGACCGCAGATATCTCAAATTATCGAAGTCATACGCATCATCTCCCGTGCGGCGCAACAACAAAGTGATATCCCAATTGCATAACAACTGCGCTGCGGTAGCTTGCAAAGAGTAGTCCACCAAATGGTCGAGCTCCACGTCGGCCCCCATAACCATCAGGCAAACGGGTCTTTGCCGACAGTAGCCTGGATTCACTTCGCGGTCGCGATCTGGACTTGAGCACCATTTCACCAGAGCAGCCAACTCTTTCTGCTCAACTTCGCTGAGCACCCGGCTGACTTGACTTGGTGTCGGATCAGGCGATGCTTCAATTGCAGGAAGCGGAACCGACGCCGCAGGCGGAGTCTTCGCGTTGGACGCAGTCGTTTTGGGCTTACTTAGAGGTCTACTCTGCGGTTTGCTTCGGGGTTTATTTTGACTCACTGGCGAGCTGGAAGGCTTCGTTGTGGTCTTGGCCAATGGATTGGGTCGATCACATCCGCTCAGTGTAAGCGCGGAGAAAAGCACCAAAGAGAATATAGCTGCTAAGCGAACATTTCCCATCAGTAGCTCCCTAGATACAAACACTCGCGGTGTACAAGCCAACGGATGCCAGCCGACAAGTTCTGCTTGACAATTAAGTTTACAGTCGGTTCTCGCTCTCACACCAGACGACCAACGCTTTATATACGGCACTTTCAAACAAGCGATCCAAGGCCTCGGTAATGACGCGCGTAAGTTTCTCGTTCTGTTCTGTCTCATCCCGCATCTGAGCTAGCTCCTCAAGATCTTGAGTAGAGTACAATGCTGAGATATCGAAAGGTAATGAATCTGCGTTCTTCCACTCCTGCGGAATATCATCAGCGGTCACGATCACAAAAATCTCGCAGCGATTGTCTTCATCGGTCCAATCATTTTCCACATCAAAGTTGTAATCGAACTTTTCGTCATTTGCTGCCGCAGCGACAACTTGTGCTCGACTTGACGTCAACCGAATCAACCATTGTCGCTGCATTGGGTCAGGATGGGCAATGCTTAGATGATAAGAGCTACCTCGCCTTAACAACGGCGACTTACCGCCGCGGTGAGAGGGTTGAACAAAATCCCCTAATTGATTGCCGGAAAGAGCTCGCGCGATGACTTGACTCGGCGCAGAATTGGTACCTGGAGGATGCGAGTCGAAATAGATACTTACGGCGATCAACAGCAACGCAGCAGTGGCCCAAGCGACAAACCATTGGGCTCGGCGTGAGATCGGCCGTTCGCCTTCGGTCGTAGCCAGTGAACTTGTTGGAGCGGCCGCCTCTTCTAAGCGAATCGACTGCATAAACCGTTGGGCTTCTTCATCCGTTGCACCACATTCTTCAAAAAATTGATTCAGTCTGCGCCGACAACCATCACACTGTGCGACGTGGTCCTTCTCCGATTCTGAGATGGTCGCGCCAGTCGCGATTTCTATACAGCGGCTGGGAAGCATACAAGCTGAGGAAGACGGGGGCATGGCAGTCCGATCGACGATGTCAAATTGCTTTAATTGCGGCGCCGCCCATTGCAAGAAATTGAGCATGTCATGCTCACGCTCATCGGCGTCTCCGTTATCTGAGAGAGAGTTTTTGATTCCCATGATTTACTGTCCCGAGTTTCTGATGACGAAGATCTTGGCGGTGTGATTGATCCATATATTTGGTATGTACGGTGCGCTACTTGACGCAGTAGCGGCTATCTTGCTTACAAGGGTTCAATTCCGTTTTGCGACAAGCAGGCGGATAGCAGGTTATTCGCATTGTCCAATAGGCGACGGACTGTCGCCAATGTTTGACCGCTCACTTGGACAACGTCGCTAAGAGTCATACCATCACGCAGGCGCAGGATGGCTAATTCCCGCGTAGCACCTTTCAATTTTGCGAAACAATGCTGTAACACTTCTTCAAAATCGGTAGCCGATACTACCTGAAACGCACGAGCCACTGCCTTCTCAGAGGAGTCAATCCAGTCATTCTCATCAAGTGCGTCTGCCTCTCGATAAGATGCTTGTTTTTTAAACATCCTATAAGCAGTTCTTGCCATAACATGTCCAGCCCAGGTTGAAAATGAAGCACGCGTTGAGTCGAACGTGGGATAGCTTTGCAAAAGCTCTAAACATGTTTGTTGCAGAAGATCTTCCCATTGAACTTTTCCGCGACTTGTCCCGCGTTGTCGGTTTTGGCAATACCATTTAGCGAGCATGATCAGGCGAAGCTCAACCTCCTTCCAGCGTGGCAGGAACTCCGCCCGCCCCCCGTTTCTTTCAGCCATCGTCATCCTCACCTTCTTTTTTTTAGTCAGAATATGGCTCGCATCTGGCGAGCACTTGCAACGACCGCACGAGCCAACTATCTCGCAAGTCGTTAGAAGAAAGATTATTCGTCTATTCGCGGATGTGCTCTCCCCAAAGCGCACTGTTCAAAGGTACTTTGGGTAGCTCGTTGGGAAGCTTACCAGAATTAGCGAGGAGCGATTGTGCTAACATTCCGTAGCGATGTACATAGGGAAAAGGTTGCGATTGCTGACCGGGCAATTCTAGTTGTTTCTCGATCTTTAGTAATTGGTCGCTCCGATTGCGAACCATACCCAAAAGCCGTTTTTTCTCTGGCTCAGAGGCTGCCCGCAACGACGCGAAATAGACTCTTTCAACGGTCGGATCCTCGTCAATAAATTTTCGTGTCGAGAAGCTTGCGATTAAGGCTTTACCATGATTCTGCATGAGCTTATTCCACAAATTGCCGCCGGTTTCCGGGTCGATATTCTCCAAAAAAGCCAGAGCGGAAACCGTTGCCAATCTCTCCGAAGTGGCGATCTGCTTGCCCCATGGAACATTGGTCACTACGTCTCCATACATGCACCCAAAATACTTGTGCTCAGGATGATAAAATTTGTGGAAGGAAATCGCCAGCGCCGCCGCTCGATCCTGGGCCTGCGTTGCTAACTCAACGTCATTGGCAGCAGAAAAGATTTTTTGGGCGGCTAATAATCCTTGGTGAACTTCCAAATTATCGAGTAGATATTGTGCGAGCACAGCTCCAGCAGGAACCTGCTGCGGCTCGAAATTCCAATAAAACTCATTCTCTGGATCTCGACACCGCTCGATCACTTGAAAGGACTGTCGACAGGCGAGCAACACTTCGGGGGATGGTGGATGGCTTTGAGCGGAGAACGCTGACGCGACCACGGCGAGGAACGTGCCTGCATAGGCATCATGCGAATCGGGAGCACGGCTCTGCGAGTTGGCAACGCTTCGCGTCTCGGCCGACAACGTCCCTTCAACGCGAGAATAAGTACCATCCGCATTTTGATTAGCGACGCACCATTGCAGCCAACGCGCAACGCAACGCTCAATTCTTGGATCAGGATTCTGCTGGTGGGCGGCCAAGACACCCAAAAGAGCTAGATTGCTAAAATACGGGTCTATCAAAACAGGTTGACCTTCAAAACGATAACCAACGACCGGAATCGCGCCATCGCTCAATTGGCAATCGAGCACGGCCTCGACAAGTCGGTTGATTCGTTGCTGATCCTCCGTTGAAATCTGGGGTTCTTGGGCAGTGGCTTGCATCGCAAAAGCACCAAGGAAAAACATGGAGAGCCAAGCAGCCAGAGTTTGCCTCCGGGAATAGACTCGTTCGTTGCAGCGAAAAAGTTGGGACATGGGCGCACTCCTTCAAGAGTACTGAAAAAAGGGGGGGAAGGGGGCGACACGCTTTGCAACGCTGCGAGCCAGTTGCAACCGGGCAACTAGTAAAGCTGTCTAAAATACTTATTGCCAAGCTGCGATGTATTTTTGCGCGCGAATTAAAAAAATTCTTGAAAATCGTCGTGGGCTCGCTGACCATGCTTTCCGCCCGAACGAAACGATGTGTGTGGAGCTTCGAAGCTCCACCCAAGGATTCAATTTGTGCAGACGACGACATGTACGATATACTGCGAGTTATAAACCACCAACCAACCTCTACCGCTGCCCACAAACCGACAGGAACGTAGAGCCGATATGAATTCCGATTCCAGCAATGAACAGGTGTTGTCCCGTTTCTCGGATAGCTGGAACGCGAACTCGCGGCAGGCCATCCTTCCGTTCGCTGAAGCAATATCTGTCGAAAATCGCGAGACGCTCCTGATCTCTTTGGTGCAATGCGATATCCAAAAGCGGCTCGAACGCGGAGAGAAACCGCAAATCGATGACTATTTGACGCTCTCTCATAATACAGACACCGACCCGGCACAGTGGCGCAAGATCTGCATCGTAGCTCTGAAGTCTTTAGAGTCACGGCAAGCAAGCCAATCTGGGGCGCCGCTAGATGGCCCGTCGGAACTTACATTTTTGGAGAAGGCGGAAACTCACCTGCCGACAGCGAGTCCCTCCTCGCCGGCGACCGTAGAGACCAGTCGCTTCGGTCGGTATAAGCTGATAAAACAACTTGGCAAAGGGGGCATGGGGGAAGTCTGGCTGGCCGAACAAACCTCGCCTGTCCGTCGCCATGTGGCCATCAAACTCATCCTCAATGGCTTAGGTGACAAGGAACTGCAAGCGCGGTTCGAGCTCGAACGGCAAGCCTTGGCAATCTTGAATCACACCCATATCGCCAACATGCTAGATGCTGGCCTATCGGCAGATGGCTTGCCGTTTTATGTCATGGAGTATGTCGATGGCAAACCGCTCACGCAGGTTTGTGATGAGCAAAAGCTGACTCTGCGTGAAAGGTTATCGCTTTTCCTATCGGTATGTGGTGCCATCCAACATGCTCACCAGCAACGACTCATTCATCGCGACTTAAAACCATCCAACATTCTCGTCTGCTGGAAAGATGGTCACCCCTTCGCCAAGGTCATCGATTTTGGTTTAGTCAAAAGCCTTAGCGATGACAAGTTCTTGGTGGACTATAGCCACCAGACCGAAAATGGCGCAATCCTCGGCACCTTGAAATATATGTCGCCGGAACAAGCTGATTCGTCCCATGCGATTATCGATCATCGCACCGACATTTATTCACTGGGAGCAGTACTGTACGAACTTCTTACAAGCAGCACACCGTTGGAGACTGTACTCCCCAATGGCATACCCAAGCTGCAGGCTTTGAAGATCATACGCGACCACGATCCATTGCCTCTCAGTCGTCGGGTGCAGCAGTATGAAAGAGAACGAGCCGTATCGACCGCTGACGCTCGAAAAACCAATCCCAAGCAACTTTGCTTGCTACTGAAGGGTGAGTTGGATTGGATTGTGATGAAGGCTCTCGATAAAGATCCCTCGCGGCGCTACACGTCAGTCCGTGAATTCGCCAGTGATATTGAAAGCCATTTGAAAGGAGACATTGTTAAAGCCCGCGCTCCGTCGCTCCCTTATCGAGCCAAGAAATTGGTTGAGCGTCACCGCATTGCGCTGGCTTCGCTGTCGATGTTGGCGTTGCTGGCGATCATCTCCTGGTTGGGTATGACCTGGATGGTTGAGAAGGAGCGTAAACGCGTCACCGACTTGGAAGCCAAGACGGTACAGCAGGAAAAAATCACGACACAGCAAAGTGCTCAATTGTCCGCCAGCGCGACTCGCTCCAACATTCAACTCGCCGTCAATCAATGGACAAACAATCAAATCGAAAATGCTCACTATTACTTGGACCGAATTCCACTGGAGCAGCAAGACTTTGTTTGGGGCATAGCCAAACGGATGGCTCAAGGGAGCCTCGCCACTAGGCAATCAAATGGCTCTATGATCGAGAGCAGTACGCTGAGTCCTAATTTAAAATATGCGGCATTAACGGGCTATGATGAGGTAACCATCTTTGACATCGAGAAGGGGGAGACACTCAAAACCATATCCCGCCCGGCCCAGTCACCTGGAAAGCTTCGCCTCCCCGCGTTGGTCAGCGACGATGGACGTTTTTGTCTGATCGCAGAATCAGACCAATTGCTCATCAATGACCTAGTAGCCGGAAAACTCGTCCGTCAACTCACTGTTGCTCCGGAGTGCATTAGTAGCATGGCTCTCAGCCCAGCCGGCAATCGTTTGGCGTTGGGTACAGCGACTGGGAACCTCCACGTCTTGGATACTGCTCAGCTGTTAGCAACCGACGCGACCTCTGGCGACTTGACGAGTTACCGTTCAAGTACAAATGTACTTGCGACGACATCCAAACCTATCAACGCAACAGCGTCCAGCGCACCGATCAAGAAGATCAAATTCAACGACGACGGTTCGCATTTAATATATGCGGATCGAAATGATTTGAGAATCTTCGATTTAAAGAATTCAAAAGAGGTCGAACGGGCAAGAATGGGTCGTCAATGGTTGGTCCAGTTAGACAGCAACTTTGTTATTTGCCCAACGGGGACACGACTATTCTCTGCCGATTTTGAAGGCCAAGTTACAATTTGGGATCTGACGACCCATCAGGCATCCAAGACCATTACCACGGGACACGGCAGCATCGAAGCGATGGATGTAAGCCCTAACGGACTCTGGTTGGCCTGTGCGGCGGAGGATAGAGTGGTTCGCATCTATGACATTGCATCAGGGACAGTATTGCGTGAATGTAAGGGGCATACCAATGATATTAACTTCGTTCAGTTTACACCTGAGAGCGAGCGTTTGATTACGATTTGCAGCAATGGAGAGATTAAATTTTGGGCTGCGCCGTTTCATAGTGGCTATCCCGTGTTGGCGACGTTCACGGACATAATGACCAAAGGATTGTGTGAACCGGACGGTCAACGCTTTCTGGTCGGAACGACACAAGGCACGATACTTCGTTGGGATCGTGAACGCCGCCAAGTGACTTCGGTTCTATACGAGAACCTGGCGGAGATAACGGCTTTATCGGTTTCCGCAGATGGGAAGCAGCTGGCCTCAGCGAGTATGGACGGAAAGATCGTTTTGTGGGATCTGTCGACAGAGAAGCCGATTATGAAACTCCAAGGACACTCGGCAGGAATGCTTGCGATTGCGCTAAGTCCCGATGGTCGTCGGTTGGTATCGGCAGATGAAGAGGGAATCATGCGTGTTTGGGACACGGAGTCAGGAAAAATTCTGAAGACCATTCGGGCCAAAGACGGGATGTTTACCGCTGTCGATTTCACTGCTGACGGAACGATGTACATGGCTGCGGAAGATGCGGGCCGGTGTCGGTTCTGGAATAGCGAATCAGGAAAGATTTCATTTAGCCTCCAAAACAGCGATCAGGATGCGACTTGCACCGCATTATCACAGGATGGACGGTTCCTGTTTATCGGCGGCCTTGAAGGGGCCATCCACCAATGGGATATACAGGCGAAAAAGATGGTCATGAAATACAACGGCCATTCGGGCACAATCAACAACTTGGCGCTTACTCCTACCGGCGATGTGTTGGTTTCATGTTCGGAAGATGGTACGGTCCGTTTATGGGATGTAGATTCTGGCGCCCAAACCTTGCAGTTTGCCCTGGGCCGTTTCGGAGGCGATTACAATGTCGAGATTTTTGGAGTTACCTTGAATCCGAAACATAACGAGGTATTGGCGTTTACAAGTTCGCTGACCGCGGCCCTCGACTGTGGAACAATCATGAGCTGGGACGCTAATTGGCAACCCAAAAATCCTACCTCAAATACTAAATTGAATCTCCCCAGCGAAACCGAATTTCATCGCTCGGTGTTGTCTTGGGTCGATTTGGATAGCGATCCGATATTGTACCACAGCGCTTTGTTCCACCATGCTTGGTGTTTGAAACTGGATCCAACGCCCGCCAACTATGTCCACTTTCAAAACCAGTACCAAGATTACTTGGCCATAACCGAGGGAAGTCCTGAATCTCAATCGATGTTTATACCGGCCGTGGTCCGGGAAGCGATAGCCATGCCTCCGCCAAGCGACTTGATACCGGAAGAAACGGCACTGGAGGCCGCTGACATTGTTTGGGAGAAGGCACTTAACGCGACGAGTGATACTCAAGAGTTGGAGCAATTGCCGGAGTTAGACATCGTGAGACGAGCCGCTCCTCAGTATGCCATCGAGAAAATCCACCGATCGCTAGCGATGGTCGAAATGCGACGCGGAAATTGGGACGCAGCCATCAAGGCGGCTGAAGCCGCTTCGAGTGCAAGTCTTAGCTTCTCCCTTAACTCGGGGTACTCCGCGATTCCACACGCGATCTTGGCCATTAGCTACTATCGAATGGGGAGTCATTTTCAAGCCGCTTCTCACTACAAGCAATTCCAACAAGAGACCACGTCGGAAAAGAGCCCCGCTGATCCCTTGGAGGCCAAACTGCTAGCTGAAATGATCGAGGCGGTTCCCAAATCGATATTGGAGGAAAAGCAGCCCACAATGAAGGGTGGTTTTGGTGGCGGGACGGGAGGCTTTTTCTAACGCTTGCAGGCGATTGAATCGAGTTGGGAATGTAAGGGACAATTTATCTTGCGATCATTAGGTGCATTTCGCTTTCATTCGTATCGTGTTTCGTAGGTGGAGCTTCGAAGCCTTGTCTTTACCCACATGTCGTACTGAGCTAATTGGAGACTGCGGCATCGAAAGTGTTTTTTGCTGTAAGGAGTTGCGGCATTTTCGTGCTTTGAGCTTACATTGATCTTTCGCGATAGACTTGCA
>JAFLCP010000019.1 GCA_017303505.1 Planctomycetota bacterium
AAACTTTATGCTTTCTGCGGCTCATCCACGATCCCTTGTGCTACGGTGATGAAATCGTTGCCCAAGTATAGCGCAAACGGGTTATCAATCCACCCCATTTAAGGACACATTAAATCAACAGCCTGCTTGCTGAGGGCTAATCCTACCACCCTTTATGTACTGCTCCACCGCCACTTGGTTTCTTGTTCGCTCAGCGAAAATTTCCAAGTACCATTGGCTGTGCCATTGGAGAGTCCCAGTCCAGAAGTATCGGGCATTTCATATTGCCGTTTCAGCTCGGAAGCGAGTTGTTCAAACTGTGCTGCCACATCGGGGTGCTGCTGCAGATATTGATCCACAAACGACTTTAGCTCCGGTGGGAGGTTGCTTGTGCTCATCTGTCCAGTGGCATCGAGTTGCAGTTCGATCGGTTTGTCAGCGGGCCAGCCGGCTTTTTTCAAGGCCTCAAAGAGACTTTTTCCCAACGCCTGCATACGATGAGCTGGGTCCAATGATTCCGTTTCGCTAGCAGTCGAAACAGCAGAGGTGGTGCTCTCCGAACCCAGATTCATTAGGTCTGAAAACCGAGACGATAATGAATCCAACGTAACGCCAGCGGCATGCATAGCGCCAGCAGCGCCTGCGACCATCCAAGCTGGTGAAACGGGAAATGACACTCGGATGGCCCACCCAATGTTGAGTTACTGTACGAACGCATGGTAGCGATACGGGATGAATGGACTGCCCCCATCCAATGGGACCAATTCCTCGTTAAAATCGGAAAAGTCACGCCTGTTTCTGTAGCTTAACTAGACTCTTTTGGAATTCTCATGCATCTATACTTGGTCGGATACCGAGGAAGTGGAAAGACCACGCTAGCAAAACTCCTTTCCGATCAGCTCGGCTTGCCATGGTTCGATAGCGATATCGAGGTCGAGAAGAAAGAAGGAGTTACGATTCGAGAGATCTTTGACAAGCACGGAGAAACGGGGTTCCGCGATCGGGAAGTGGCGGCAGTAGAGCGATTATCGCAGCTGCCGACAGCGATCATCGCTTTGGGGGGGGGAGCAATACTAAGGCCCAAGAATCGACAAACGATTCAGCGAACCGGTTGTTGTGTTTGGCTCAATGCTCAACCCGAAGAATTGGCAAAACGAATTCATGGTGATGTATTGACCGCCCAGCGACGCCCTGCCCTCACCGGCTTATCCAGCTTCGAAGAAATCGTTTCGTTGTTAGCACGGCGCGAGCCACTGTACCAAGAAGTATCACAGCTCAAGGTTGAAACCGATCGAGAGCCATTACACGATATCGCAAAACGGGTCGCCATTTGGTACCAGCAGAGATGTAACGAGGAAGTTCCAACTTGAACACCATTCTCCAGGTGCCACTCGAAGTTCGCTGTATCGCGGTCGCGCTGATCGGCATCTTGTATGCTGCGCTGGCGAACTGGGGAATCTATCAATTTTCTTATTTTCATCATCACCTCGGTCCTTGGTCGCGAACGAAACCCGCCGAGGGTAATTACTCTTGGCTGGATCGTATTCCCATAGTCGGTTGGATACGGCTCCGTCGCTTTGAAAAACAACTTGGCAAAAACTATTGGGTACGCCCACTGGTCATCGAGATTCTGTTGCCAATATTCTTGGCTTGGCTTTATTACTACGAAGTCAGTGGTGGACTCTTGCCGCATCAAAATTCGGTCCGAAAAATGTTGCCTCAATTGCAGCCGATGTTGCACTGGCAATATGTCGCGCACATTATTTTGATCTGGGCGATGTGCGTAGCAACATTTATCGATTTCGATGAACAACTCATTCCTGATTGGGTAACCGTTCCAGGCACTTGGATTGGCTTGGTCGGATCAGCCTTGATCGGTGGTTGGCATCTGATTGAAATCGATCGCAACGGACTGAATCCCACCTTAGCCCCGCTGAATGCTTGTAGCCCAGGCGCGTGGGCCGGTTGGCTCAATGGTAAATATGGTTTGGCCATTGCTCTGTTTTGTTATAGCGGTTGGTGTTTCGGTTTGGCCGACCGCCGCTGGAAAACTCGCCGTGGATTGCAGGTGGCTTTGAAGATTTTCTTCGCGCGCATCGTGCGATATAAGCCTTGGTTCTTCACGGTCGTCACATTGTGGGTTTTAGGAACGATCGGAATCATTTACGCGCACAGCGAGCCGGTTGGAAATTGGCAAGCGCTTTTGAGCGGGCTGATTGGAATGGCGATTGCTGGAAGTATCGTGTGGGCCGTTCGCATCGTGGCCTCCAACGCGCTGGGCATGGAAGCGATGGGCTTTGGCGACGTGACCTTGATGGCGATGGTCGGAACCTTTATCGGGTGGCAACCTTCCTTGCTCGTGTTTTTTATCGCACCATTTACCTCATTGGTTTTCGTCTTGGTTGCTTGGATACTCACGGGCGAAAAAGCGTTTCCCTTCGGGCCATATTTGTGTTCCGCGACGATGATCGTTCTGCTGCTGTGGAATTCTATTTGGAATGGTTGGGCTGCAAACGTTTTCGGATTAGGAACCGTTTTGTTAGCGATCATGTTAGTTGCTTTGGTTGCGATGGGCGTCATGCTGACCGTCTGGCGGTGGATTCGCGACCGATTCTTATGGGTGGATGAAGCATGATCGACCAATGGTTGAGCTTAGGCCTTAAACCCATTCGCTCCGATCGCGACGATTGGTCGCGCGTCAAGCTGCATTCCAGTGGCGTGATTGTGGCTCAAGCAGGACGCTGGGTTGAGGTCCGTATGTTCTGGTTTCCGAAACATACGACGGTGTGGCGAGTTTGGTGGGATCAGCGGTTTCGTCAGGTGCCGCAGGATCAATGTCGCATTTACTATCGCCAGCCTTTTGCTGCCCCGACCTATTTGACGTTGGACTATTTTGTCAGCGGCTTGAAGACCTCGGTGCGAACCGTAGATGCGGCTTTGCATGCCTTGGATCGAGTGGCCGAATTCAAACGAAGTGATGCCATCGTTGCCCAATTGAAGAACTCTCGCATCAGCTCACGGTTGTTACAGCGATATGGTTGGGAGCGGCACTTAGGGGGCGAAACATCGCCGCACATCATTCGACGCTTCTATGGCAAGTATCCTTCCGCTATTGCCTCGCTAAGGGAAATGAATGTTGAAGCAGACCCGCAGTCACGGGCTTCATTGCACGCACCGGTCGATACGTTCAGATAGAACAAGTTGGTGTCGTCTCTTCGTTGAATTTGCTGGTCCCTACCGGATTTTGTGGGTGGATAGGCAACATCTTTCTGCTCAAAACGACTAGAATCACAATTCAACGTCTTCCTTCAAACGGAAGGCATCTTTGAGGAGTCTGTTTGCGGATCGAAGGTGGTTCTCATGGCTGCGTTGTTGCCCCATCAAACTTTAGAAGATCTTCGTTTGCGTCGAGCGAAATCGCGCGAAGAGAACTGGCAACGGTGGGGGCCTTACCTGTCCGAACGACAATGGGGCACGGTACGCGAGGACTACTCGTCGAACCAAGATGCCTGGAACTATTTTCCGCACGATCATGCTCGCAGCCGCGCCTATCGCTGGGGCGAAGATGGATTGTTAGGAATCTGTGATCGCGAATGTCGACTCTGCTTCTCCGTTGCATTTTGGAACGGACGCGATCCCATTTTGAAAGAGCGTTTCTTCGGCCTGTCCGGGCCCGAAGGAAACCATGGCGAAGATGTGAAGGAGTGTTATTACTATCTCGATAGTACGCCCACACACTCGTACATGAAGGCTTTGTACAAATATCCACAAAATGAGTTTCCTTATAAAGGGATTGCAGACACCAATCGCAGTCGTTCGCGGCAAGAGCGTGAGTATGAACTCGAAGACACTGGCATCTTTGATCAAAGCCGCTATTTCGATTGCTTGATCGAGTATGCGAAGGAAGGTCCTGACGACATTTTGATCCAACTTACGGTGATCAATCGTGGGCCTACTCCTGCCGCATTGCATGTTCTGCCACAACTTTGGTTTCGCAATTCGTGGACTTGGGGCTGCACTCATGAAGGTTGTGCGCCAAAGCCTCGTTTATGGTTGGAAGGTGATTCGGTATTAGCCGAACAACAAACGCTGGGTAGGTTTCAGTTTGCTGCCGATGTTGGGCCTGAAGGGGAGAAGCCCGTGTGGCTCTTCACCGAAAATGAAACCAATCCGCAGCTCCATCCCGATGTTGAGAACAGCGGCAAGTACTACAAAGATGCGTTTCATCGATACGTCATCCAGGGTGACATTGAAGCGGTTGATCCGCGGCAACGTGGAACCAAAGCGGCAGCATATTATCTGTTAGCTGTGCCTGCTGGTGGGCAAGAAGTGCTGCGTTTCAGGTTGTCGTCGGCGAATTGTCTACCGCACGAGTGGTTTGGTGCCAGTTTCAATAAGACTTTCAGTGAACGAAAGAAAGATGCAGATGAGTATTATGCTGCCCGAATGCCCAGCAACTTGAGTTCGAATGAACAGTCCGTTATGCGGCAAGCATATGGTGGGTTGCTATGGACGAAGCAGTTCTATCATTACATCGTTGATGCGTGGATCAACGGCGACCCGTTCGCTCCGCCACCACCCGAGTCGCGCAAGACGGGCCGCAACAGCGATTGGCCACATCTCTTCAATCGCGATGTTATTTCGATGCCCGACAAGTGGGAGTATCCGTGGTATGCCGCCTGGGATACGGCATTTCATATGTTGCCCATGGCGCAGCTTGACTTGCACTTTGCCGAAGAGCAATTGATTTTGTTCTTGCGCGAATGGTATATGCATCCCAACGGTCAGATACCGGCTTACGAATGGGCATTGAGCGACGTGAACCCGCCGGTTCATGCCTGGGCTTGCGGGCATGTCTATCTCAACAGTGGACCACCGGGGCAGCGTGATACCGAGTTTCTAGCGCGCACGTTCCAGAAGTTGCTATTGAATTTCACGTGGTGGGTCAATCGCAAAGATACCGATGGAAAGCACGTCTTCAGCGGCGGCTTCTTGGGCTTGGATAACATCGGAGTTTTCGATCGCAGCAAACCATTGCCCACAGGTGGCATGCTCAATCAAGCCGACGGTACCGCTTGGATGGCTTTTTATTGCGGTTGTATGTTGCGGATGGCTTTGGAATTGGCTGCCGAGAACCAAGCCTATGGTGATATGGCCAGCAAGTTCTTTGAACATTACGTGATGATCGCGGAGGCGATGAACACACTGCATGGAACGGGCTTGTGGGATGAAGAAGATGGATTTTACTACGACCATCTATCGATCAACGGTTGTAGTGTGCCGTTGCGAATTCGTTCGCTGGTGGGATTGATTCCTCTCTGCACGTCGGTTCTTTTGCGCGAAGAAACCATTCATAAATTGCCCGGCTTCCATCGCCGCATGCAATGGTTCTTGGCAAACAAAGCCGGGATGTCGCATCACATGACCTATCTCGAGCGGCTCTGTCCCGAGACGCAGAAATATGGGATGCGTTTATTGGCCATTCCTTCGCTGGATCGTTTCAAACGTATACTGCGATATCTGTTGGATGAGTCCGAGTTCTTATCACCGTTTGGGATTCGTTCTTTGTCAGCCGCTTATCGTGACAAACCGTATGTCTTCGAAATGAACGGTCAGAAGAACGAGGTGTTCTATGTACCAGGTGAGAGCGACACATATATGTTTGGTGGCAACAGTAATTGGCGCGGGCCGGTGTGGTTCCCGCTGAATTATCTGATCATTGAATCGCTGCGAACCTATCATGGATTTTATGGTGACACCTTTAAGGTGGAGTGTCCGACCGGTTCAGGGAACATGATGAATTTGCAGGAAGTGTCCGATGAGATCGAGCGACGTTTGATTTCGATCTTCTTGCCCGATGCCAATGGGCGGCGCCCTTGCCATGGCGATGATATGCGGTATCAAGATGACGCGAATTGGCGCGATTTAGTTTTGTTTTACGAATATTTTCATGGCGATAACGGGCGTGGTTTAGGTGCCAGTCATCAAACCGGTTGGACAGCCTTGGTTGCCAACATGTTGGCTCATCGTGCCTCGCGGAGTAACGCTGCTCGGTAGGCCGACGTTCTACGTACCACGAAAAATACGAAAGATACGAAATAGAAAAAACTCCGTTCCACGCATGTCAGGCAACTGCGAATAAGTAGGTTAATCCGTCTCTATGCAAGTTATGTGACGGAGTTGTCTAACGCGCTGACGAGACAAGCGGCGCGGGCCTAGACTACGCTGCGCGAGAGAGTAGAGAGTAGAGAGTAGATATCAATAATCGCGAGATTGACGATCGCACTAGCATAGGAAGCGTTTTGGACTTTGGATTTGACGAATCAAACGGAAGTACGCCTAGCCTACGGCACACCGGGCTAAACGATCTGCGCATCCGGAATGAACCTTCTGAATAGCTCTCCTTTTCTCCTGTTCTCAATTCTACTATCTCGCGCAGCGCGGCGAACGGAGTTGTCTAACGCGCTGACGAGTCACACGGCGCGGGCCTAGCCTACGGCATACGGGTTAAACGAACTAGGGTATCGGATGGAAGTTGTGCAAACGGAGCGGATGATTCCGCAGTCAGTGTGAGTCCTGCTTGGACTTCAGCAGAATCTAAGCGTAGCTCCCAGCGGCCATGCGCCTGCGAAACGCATTGATAGTGACCACGCGTGATTCGCTTCAAATTGCCCCGATTACCGGAGACTGGCCCCTCCAGTTCCCAATACTCCAATCGGTGTGGGGAAAGGACTCGGCCATGTGTCTCGCTAACCTCCCAGGGCAAAGCCTTCAGCTCGATTGTGACAAAGAAACCAGCCGTTTCTAGCAAGAAATCATAGTGATTCTCTCGTCCAGGCATGTTGTCGACCTCGTGCCATAAGATCACAAATCGACCGGATTCTGACGCATTCGCACCTGTCATCGGGTTGATGCAACTCCCCAGAGATTTCATAATTGATACACTGTCTCACCAGTATACTCTTCATCGCCGTAGATTAGGCACACCCGCCGGAGCTTCGCTTGAATCGGTTCAAATTTATTCTTGTCGTTGCGGCTGCACTCGGCATTCTTGGGCTCGGAGTTGGGCTTTACCTCTACAACGACTATCGCTGGACGCTTCCACCGACAGCTACTGCGACCTATGTGGGACGCGATGCGTGTATCGAATGCCATCAAGCGCAAGCGAACCAATTCAAAGATTCACATCATGATCTGGCGATGGAACGAGCGACCAAGACGAGCGTTCTCGGTAACTTTGATAACCAATCCCTTGAACATCATGGCATGGTGTCGCGCATGTTCAAAGATGGCGAACGCTTCATGGTGAATACCGAAGGCCCTGACGGGAAGCTGGCCGATTTCGAAGTGAAATATGTTTTCGGCGTCGACCCGTTACAACAATACATGGTCGAAATGGTTCCGCCTGGGGAAGTCTCCCAAAAACAAGCAGCGCAAAATTCTCCTCTCGGTCAATTGCAAGTGTTGCGAATCTCATGGGACACCGCCAAGAAGAATTGGTTTTATCTCGATCCACCCGACGTTAAAGAAAAACTAAACCCAGATGATCCATTGCATTGGACCGGCGTAGCCCAGCGTTGGAACACGATGTGCGCGGATTGTCATAGCACGAATCTACAGCGAAACTTTGATGTTGCACAACAACGTTACCACACCACCTTCTCGGAAATCGATGTCTCTTGCGAATCATGTCACGGACCAGGGAGTTTGCACGTTCAACTAGCTAAAAGAAACTCGCTGTTTTGGGACAGCCAACGTGGGTTTGCGTTAGCCAAACTGAAATCGTCTCCTCAACAAGAAATCGAAGCCTGTGCTCCCTGCCACGCGAGACGCGAAGTAGTATTCCCGAACTATGATCCCACCAAAAAATATTTCGATCATTACTTGGATCAAAGTTTGTTCGAAAACGTTTTCTATGCCGATGGTCAGCAACAAGACGAAGACTACATCCACGCTTCGTTTATGCAGAGCAAGATGTATCACAAAGGTATCAAGTGCACCGATTGCCATGACCCGCATACCGCTCGGCTTAAGCACGACGGTAATCAAGTTTGCACCTCGTGCCATCAACATCCCTCTGGTAAATATGACACCCCCGCGCATCATTTTCATAAGCCGGGAACTAAAGGCGCTAGTTGTGTGGATTGTCACATGATGGAGACGACCTACATGGCGATTGACCCACGTCGTGACCATAGTTTCCGCATTCCTAGACCTGATTTGAGCCTGAAGATTGAGACTCCGAATAGCTGCGCCAGTTGCCACTTAGATCAGGGTGGCCTATCTGCGGAGAAGAAAGCCAAGCTTCCGCTTTACCAAGATTGGATGGTGGCTGCAGAACAAGGAGATGAAGAAGTTAAGCAGGCTCTTCAAAAAGTCAATCAATGGTGCGATGAAGCGTGTGAAAAATGGTACGGCGTCAATCGCAAGAAAGATAAACATTTTGGTGAAGCGTTGTATGCGGTTCGCAAAAAGGCTCCCGACTCGGTAGAGCAATTGAAATGGCTTTTGGAAGGAAGTGGTCCACAATTCCCGGCAATTGCGCGGGCCACAGCCTTACGAGAATCGACTCGATTGGGACCTGAAACGGCAGCTCAATTAGCTCGCAATGCACTGCGCGATGAAAGCCCCATCGTTCGAGCGGCAGCAGCTGCCGCGCACGACGGAAACGCAGACCCCAATTTGCTCACCCGGCGACTTGTGCCTTTACTGCGCGATCCAATTCGAGCTGTACGCATCGAAGCAGCCCGCGTTTTAGTGCTCAACGGCGTCCAACGCTTAAGCGGTACCGATGATCAAGCCTTAGCCGCCGCATTGGAAGAGTATCGAATCGGATTGAATAACGATGGCGACCGAGCTGGAGCACACTTGACGCTAGGGGCGCTCGCCGAACAATTGGGAAGTGAGCCAACCGCAGAGAAAGAATATCGCATTTCGATCGCTTTAGAACCAAACAGTTCTGGGGGAAGAGCGAACTTGGCGGCATTGTTGGGAAGAAAGATGGAACAGCTTGCTCAAGATCCCAATGCGATCGATAAGCTGCAAGCATTGCAACAAGAAATCGAATCGCTTCGTGAAGATGAATTGAAACTTCTCCAACGTGATGCCGACCTTCTGCCGAAGAATGGCAACTTGCAATATCGTCTCGGCTTGGCACTTTATCTGGCAGGTGACTTCGCTGAAGCCGAACGCCGTTTACAAAATGCGGTCGATAGCGATCCCGCAGATGTCAACTTTTTGATGACACTGGTGCTCTTACAAGAGCGAATTGAAAAATTGGACGTTGCAGAAAGTAACGCGAAAAAACTCTTCCAAATTGCCCCGACACCGGTGCACGAAGAAATTTTGAAGCGAATCCAGAGTTTGCGAAAACCGTAAATTTGAAACGGCCGACGTTTGCGAATCTGAAAGCCAGAGAGAACAGCGAATCCACTTTGATGTAGGGAAGCGAATAATGCGATATCGACGTTTAGGTAAGACGGGCATCGAAGTTTCGGAGATTGGTTTCGGCGCTTGGGCACTCGGTGGACAATGGGGCGGGCAAGACGATCGAGAGAGTGTAGCAGCGTTGCATCGGGCATTGGATTGTGGCGTCAACTTTATTGACACCGCGCAAGGTTATGGTGACGGTCGTAGCGAACGAGTGATTGCGGAAGCTCTCAAGAACCGCAGTGAAAAAGTTTATGTGGCCACCAAAACGCCACCCGCACCAGGCCCATGGCCACCGAGTCCCTATTGTCATCACCAAGATCGCTACAACGCCGCATATCTGCGCAGCAATGTTGAAGACCGACTGAAGCAATTGGGTGTCGACTGCATTGACTTGTTGCAACTGCACACGTGGACGAGCGCTTGGAACCAAGATCCGCAGCCATTAATCGATCTGCTCAAGCTTCGCGACGAAGGAAAGATTCGCTGGATCGGAATTAGTACGCCCGAACAAGATCAAAGCTGCGTTGTCGATTTGATGCGCGCGGGCTTGGTGGACACGATCCAAGTGATCTATAACATTTTCGAGCAACAACCCGCTGCACAGATTCTACCTGTGGCCGCCGAGACCGATACCGGTGTGATCGTGCGTTGCGTTTTTGATGAAGGTGTGCTGACCGGCAAGTACCAGTCAGGGCACACGTTCCCCGAAAGCGACTTTCGCCATCGGTATTTTATGGGTGACCGAATGGCTCGCAGTGTGCAACGTGTGGCTGCAATTCAAGAGGATATTCGGCAACTTGGTGCCGATTCGAAGTACTCCACCGCTGATGTGGCGGCCTTGTTTGCATTGAATCATCCAGCGGTGAGCACCGTGATTACGGGTATCCGCACCGTCGCTCAAGCGGAGATGAATGCGGCGGTTTCCAGCAAAGAACCACTTTCGGAGGAATTGATGACGCGTTTGCGCAAGCATCTATGGTTGCGTGGCGTCTGGTATGGTGGAAAATAAAGGTTTTCGCAAACACTCAAGCGTGAGGTTGTCGTCATGATTCAACTCGGTTTCGCGAGCGCCATTGTGCCCGAGATGAGCTTCGAAGATATTTTTCACCTGGCCGCTGATATTGGCTATCGCTGTGTGGAAGTAATGTGCTGGCCCCTCAGCAAAGCGGATCGACGTTACGCGGGTATCACGCACATTAACGTGAATGAACTCGATGTTTCTCGGATCACCGCTATTCATCAGTTGGTTCGCTCAACGGGCGTCTCGATCAGCGCCTTGGGTTATTATCCCAATTGTCTATCGCCTGATTTGGAAGAGGCTCGCCGCAGTGTTGAACACTTGCTGGCAGTTATGGAAGCCGCTCGCAATTTGGGGCTTAAGAACGTTAACACCTTTATCGGCCGCGACTACACGAAATCAGTGGACGACAACTGGCCACGTTTCTTGGACACTTGGAAACCGATCGTCAAACGAGCAGAAGAGTTGGATCTCTATATTGGTATCGAGAATTGCCCGATGCTTTTCAGTCGCGATGAATGGCCTGGCGGTAAAAATTTAGCGGTCAGCCCAAAGATCTGGCGACGAATGTTCGAAGACCTTGGGAGTTCGCGCATCGGCTTGAACTACGATCCATCGCATATGATTTGGCAACATATGGACTACATTGCTCCGATGCGAAATTTCAAAGAGCGGTTGTTCCATGTGCATGCCAAAGATGTTCGTATTGATGTAGAGAGACTGAACGAAGTCGGTATTTTGGCTCATCCTGCCGAGTACCACACCCCCAAGCTGCCCGGCTTCGGGGAAGTGAAATGGGGTAAGTTCTTCTCGACGCTTACCGATGTAGGTTATCGAGGTGCGGTCTGCGTGGAGGTGGAAGATAGGGCTTATGAAGGCTCGTTGGTGGACCGCCAAGAATCGTTGCGTCAGAGTTATCGATATTTGCGTCAATTCGCTTGATTGCCGAATCTTGATTCGATAAAGAGAAGAGCCACGGCCCACAGAGGCCGTGGCTCGTTGTCATTCTGGTACGCGGGGCCTACGACTGCCGCATGAGAAGCGGTAGCAGCGTCTGCGGAATCGCTCAATGTGCAAATTCGAGCAAAGCGGCCAGCATGAAGCTCACTTCCTCGCAGTCGACACTCAGATTCGGGTGAGCGTCCTTGACGTCTTGCAAACACTCTTCGAATTGGTCTATGGAAGGTTTGACGAGCGAAAGGTTATCACCATATTCGAGCACTACGGCTCGTACGTTGTCGAAATGGCGATTTAGGGTTTGGATTAGGTGGCGACTCGGATCGACGTCTTCGATTTTCGACAATAGATCGCTGAGCGAAAAACCCACAGAAACGAGAGACATCAAGGCAGAATTCGGAGCGACTTTGGTCGCTGTTAGCGCACTCCCGCCTCCTGGGATACCGCTACCCAATCGAATTTGCACATCTGCCGACATCGGAAAGCTCTCGAAACTTCCATCGAATCCAAAACTCTCCCATTCGCTTTCCGAGGTGAATGTACTGAAAGCGTATTCGAAGGGGAGGCCGGATCCGTCGAGGCTCCAGAAAGAGGGGCCTGGCATATCGGCCATGAGATTGCAGAGGGGGCAATCGCAATCGATGATGGTTTCTTGTCGCGTTAGGGTCATCGGAATGCGTCGGCGTTCCAGGTCGATGAGTTGGCGCGGTGTACGTCCGCGAAAATCATCAAGAGGCTGCAGCATCCAATCGTCGACTTGTTTGCGAATTTTTTTCCGCTCGGCCACAAAGTCCCAGGATGGCGCAGGCCGTTTCAAAAACGATGGCAAACGAACGACGCAACACTCCAAGATAAACTCAATCATGTACTGATAGATGAAATACTCTTGGCTCCCCAGATTAGCATGCTTGTGAGCGAACGAATTGACGGCCAAAGGAAGTGGGCACTCGCCAGTGAGGCTCCATTGCTCTTGTCGACTCCAGATGTCGGCATCAATAGTCTCCAAGCTCGCAAGCATATAGCTACGAGGTGAGGTTTCTCCCAAGGCCGGTTGATTTGTCATGAGCCATTCGATGTGAAACTGCTTGCAAATTTCATAAGTGTTCCCAGGATCCTTAAGCTCGACGTGCTTCCGCAGAGCTTCAGAGCGGAAGCAACGCTCGACGAAAAAGTCGAGCATCGCATCGCCATAGATGAACTCGCGAGGCTTACGATCGAGGGCAGTCCGTCGTAGGCTGCGACTTTCCAGGTGGGTTGGCCATTGTTCGATCGATGGGTGTATCGACCAATCGAGTGGAAGATGGTAGTTGATCTGCAGTCGAGTGGCCGACGATCCATTGTGATATGAAACGGACGAGGAGTGTTGGAACTCATCATAGCTCGATTGGTTAACGAGCAAGCGTCCGGGGAGATCGATCATGACGATACCGGCGTCCCAGGGATCATCGCGGAAGCCATGATTTAAACCACGCGACAGCAACCGCGTTCCATTATTTTCGAAGCGTTGCAATGCGACTGCTAACTCTTCAATCGTCTCCGGTTCAGCCGATAGGGCCGCCACGACTCGGCTCGCGGTTGAGCCATGAAAGTCACCCCACTTAGCACCATTTTCATCCTGGACGACTAGACGTACTTCACTCATTTTCAGACTCCTTTTTCCTGGAACACTTTGTTCCAATAACTCTGTTCCCAAAAACTCTCGGTTTCCAATACGCTGAATCTCAAACACGCTTGATATGCATGTTCACTAGATCCCTCGCTGAGAGTTTTCCGGCCAAAGAAGCCAGTCGCTCGAGCGGCACATTCCTAAAGTTAATCCCCAACTTAGTTTACGACTCAGATTTGATAGCATCTTTAACTGGTAGAGTCGTATGGTTGTGCACGTGTGAACAGGTAATGGTATAGATGTCCATTATCTGTGTGTCAAGATATAGGGTACAAAAAAATACAGAACAAGTGTATTAAAGCGGATCCTTAGAAAGAACCGCAAATTCGTAGCACCTCAGAGTGCGGAATGCGTTCTTGCTCCAAGCGGAGTGTCGCGATTAAACACTTCTCGAACGCCCTTCCCTCCCCTTCCGTCAAGTGAAGTGGCTTGGCGAGCGTCGATTCGTTCCCGCGAATCAATAGCGGCTCCCAGCGACATAAACAGTCGTCATCCATCAACATACTCTTCACGTGCGGATATCTCTCGCGCAGTCGACTCAATATCGACAAGCCTTCTACATCAATATCGCCCCAGTAGGTAACCCGATTAGAAGTCAGCCAGGGCATGTCAAGTAAGACTTCAATCCCATGTCCTAAACCGCCCAAGGCAATTCCACGCTTCACCTTCGGGAACGTCAAAAGGTTCACTTTGTTTTCTACAAGTACGACATGTACATCGCGCAGTGCGAGTTCTCGCAAGCTGCTCAGCGGTAGCGAAATCTCTTGGCCAGGAAAAGACAATTCGCGCAGCAGCTCTGTATCCAAAAGACGCACTAAGTAGTGCGACTCGACCTCACGAAAACCATATCGTTTAGCAAACTGTCGGTGGGTGAATTCGCTGGCAATCGAGTTGGGATCCAAAACTAGATCAAGCCATTCTGCTAAGAGCTTTTCATGAGATTCGATTAACTTGGTCGAAATGGCGAGTGGTAACTCGCGCGGGAAACAATTCGGTCGAGGATGCTCTCGCAAATAGGCGACTACTTTTAACAAGTCTCGAACATCCACTTCGAGCGTTATCAGTTGCTTCCAGTGTTGTGCCAACCAACTTTCGAGTGCTGGCTGTTGCTGCCGTATGATATCGATACGTTGCGTTAGTTGCCGAAATTCCGTCAGCTTACCTACGTAGCGCAACTAGTCCTCAGCGGTCTCGAAGCAGATTTCCACCGGAAAATTCTGCTCACCGAAGCGTCTGGTCCTTCGCTACTCCCAACGAATCGAATAACCCGAACCGACAACTTCTTTGGAAGCGCGACGGAGTTGTTGAATCTCTGCGCTGGCAGATGTGTAGTCAGCGCTAACTTGTTTGTTGGCGGCTATAGAGCAAGGAAAGAAAGTCGATTCACCATGAATCCAGGCGGCCACATATTTTGGATAAAGTCGTTTCGCTTTGTCATGTATTTCATCGGGTGTGATCATCCTGCATTCCACCGTCGCTGGGACTTGGCTTACTCACTCGCATCCAAAACATCTTCGGCGGTTACGGAAACCAGTTCGCTGCGATGAGTTTCCTTGTTCTTTAGTACGTGCAAATAGGTTCCGACATACGGCTCTGTAACTCTCGCTTTCGCATCCAGAGGCGCCACAATCAGCAATTGTAAACGGAACTTATCGAATAGTTGTAGGGCGTATTCGGCATGTTGATCGTCACTGCGCGAGAACATCTCGTCGACGACCACAAAGTGAAAACGATCGCTTTCATCGGCATTGGGATCAAGGTCGTATTGATAAGCTATAGCGGCCACCAAAACCAAGAAAGCGAGTTTACCTTTCTCGCCTCCGGATTGCCCCGTTCCGCCATCATAATAACTTCGTCCTTCTCCGGTCTCGCGCACGATTTCCCGCGCTGCGAAGTTGAACCAGTTGCGGACGTCGATCACCTTCTCACGCCAGCGACTGTTGTTGTCATCTCGCAGCTTTTCGACCAGCTTCTGGATTCGAGTAAACGTTACTTCATTGACTTCGGCTGTATCTTCAAACGTATTGCTAAGGCAACTGGTTAAATCGCGACGGAAGTCTTGAATTTCGCGATCGGTACTGTCACTCGTTTCGAGTTGCATGAAAGTACCTTTTTTCCATTCCAATAACTTCAGGGCTTCATTGAGCTGTTGGATTTTGTCGCGGATTTCTTGTCGGTCCGCTTCGAGTCCAGCGTTGAGCAGACCAATTTCGTGGAGAACCTTTTCGTTCAAGCGATGCTTAAACCGTTCTTCATGTTTAGGGAGGTCATCATAGGCGATGCGAGTTTCCAAGGCTTCAAAACTTTCCAGCGAAGCCACCGAGGCATCGATATCGGTTTGTTCGTCGGGGAACTTTCTGAGGAACCGCATCATGGCGGAGAGTAGGTCGCGTTCCGCAGGTTTGATCTTCTCCAATGCATGTTCGTACTCGCCTCGCAACTTTCGTTCGGTTTGTTCAGGTAAGCTCGACATTGAAACAAAATCGAATTTGTCTTGAATGCGTCCGCGAAGTTGTTCGAGTGTCTCTTCGCTGGGGCAAGTTGCAGGGTTCGATTGGATTCGATCTATCAAATCCTCCGAGCGACCAAGCTGGAGTTCACCGACTCGCAACTCCGCTTCAATTCTTGCTTTCTTGGAAATACACTCGTCGCGGTCGGATTGATAGCCGGTTGACTCTTCTCGCAACTGTGTGCATTTATGTTTCAGTTCTTTGACCGTGTCGTTGGATTGCTCCAGTCGTTCTTTCTCCATTCGCAACTGAGAGGCTTCAAAGTCATGGCGATCGTAGTCAATATCGTCGAACTCTTTCGTTTCACGGGCTTGTTCCAATGCGCTCAGAGCCCGCGTAGCGCGATCGATACGTTGATTCAGGAGTGATGTGCGTACATCCAATTGATTCAATTCATTTTGGTTATTTCGCAGTGCCTCGGCGAGTGCTTCCCGCTTTTGACGGTTGTCCCAACCCAAGATAAAGTTGCGTCGATCGCCAGGCGTTTGGCGGTCATTCTTTTCGTGACGATGTGGGCCTGATTTGGTATGCCGCTCTTTGGTCATCGCGGCCCCTACGGTGCGTTGGAATTCTTCGACCGTTTCGCAAGCGGCATAATTGTATTGACGTAAAATTTCTCCTTTCAACCAAGGGAGCAGTGGATGCTCCGGTCGAAAGTTGAGTTTGCCGCCGAGTGAATTGGCAGAGAATGTAATGGGGCCGCTATGGCGTTTCTTGGGCTCATCCGTGATATCCTGCGACGTATCTACCTTAAGATAGACAAGTCTTTGGCCTTGCCCACGCCCGTCGACTAAGCGCGTTTGGTTCACATACCCGGAGACTCGCAAATAATGTTCGCGCGAGACGAGCAAACTGCGTGCGAAGCTATTGAGGACCATTTCGATCGATTCTTCCCATTCGCGCTCGTCGGGATCAACGGCAATCAATTCAGCAGCAAACGGGAGATCGGAGGGGGACAATTTTAAGTCGCGACACATGCGTTCGCGGACCATGATGAGCGATTCGGGCAAATTACCTTTACGCTTTTCCAGGGCGGCGAGTTCTTCGCGATCATCGCCCATTCGCTTTTGTAGCGAGCCTTTTTCGAATTGGACTCGTGACAGTTCTTCGCGGACTTCCGCTCGCTCCGCAGTCCAGCGTTCCTTAGCTGCTTCGATCGCCAACCGGAGCTGATGAAATTGTTCATGCGTATTGGCTCGTTTGTCAATGCCAGCGGTTTCCAGCCATGTTTCGAATCGTAGGCGCTGATTCTTCTTGACTTTGGAAAGTTGAACTTGTTGTTCGATCAAGCCTGGCAAAGACCGGAGCCGTTCTCCACCAGCTTGTTCGATTTCCAATTCCAGACGCGTAATCGCTCGATCGAGATCTCCTTTGAGTTTGGCGAGCCGTTCGATCTCCTGTTGTAAATTGAGGAGATCTTGTCGCCAGGAAATGCAGAGAGGCTTCAACAGTGCGATACGTTCTAACGCAAAATAATATGGAGACGCGGTGAGCAATTCGCGCAAACGTTGTGCGTCCTGTGCCAGAATGCGGTAACGTTCACCCTCTTCACGAATAGGGCGAAGCAGTTCGGCTTGCAGGCGGACTTTGAGCAATGTTTGATGAGCTTCAATCAACTCACTGAAGTGTTTTAGCAGTTGTCCAACGCGATCATCCCACGCTTTGCGTTCAAGCATGTGTTGGCGAATAAAGAGGTCCAAGCGTTGCACGTCTTTAACTGCAACCGTTTGGTTGAAAATGTCCATCGCTTTCGCGCGAAAACCTGTCGCTTTTTGCAACCAGTTAAAATACTCTTTGTACGATTCGGTAGCCTTGAATCCTTTATCGGTCAGTTGTCGAACCATCCCGCGACTGCCACTCAAATTTCCAAGGTCCTCGACAATCGAGCGTTCTCCATCGGCGAAGGCATAAACCTTGGAAGCCCTCCCTTCTGCGTCCAAATAGAGGACTTGGCACAAAGTAAAGGACTTCTTGCGAGCCCCGTTTTCGAAGCAGGCCAACAACGCAGAATAATAGCCTTGAGCCGATCTAAGATATTGAACTTGAGGTCGACCACCATCGCCGATCGTGCGATCATAAGCTCCACGGATGTAGCTGCGTTCATCGCGTTCATTTTTCGTTGCACCCGCAGCCACGTTATAGTTGCGTGTCTTGGGTTGAACGAGCAACGTTAGCAACGCATCTACCAAGGTCGATTTGCCGGAACCATTTTCGCCCACCAACAAAGTTGTCTCGCCGCGGGGTTCGACCGAATACACTTTGCCATCGAAAGTTCCCCAATTGAAAACTTCGAATTTGGCCAATCGAAATCCCGGTAAGGGTGGGCGCAGGTCCGCTTCGTTATTCATCGTTGGTTTGTGGAGTTTGGTGGTCATTCAACGGATCTTTCGGGGCGCGGGCAACGAGTATAGCCTTAAGAGATTCCAATTCGCTAATGGGGATTCGCGCTTTCAATATGCGGCGAATTTCCCATGATGGCGGTTCATCTTCAAACTGCTTGACAAACTTCAAGTCCTCTAGCTTTCTAAGCGAGGATTGCAGCGTGCGATTCAATTTGACTTCATCGGGCTGACGAACGAAAAACGCTCGCCAGAGATCGAGCAAATCTCTTTGTGTGACAACACAGCGTTGGTTCTGCAAATCTTCCTCTTCAAATTGTCGCAGCAGGTCGCGAAGCAAGACGGCTAGCAGAGAGGCTTCGTAACCAAGCGGCGTACGGCGGAATAGGCGCGGGAGCGAGTCGAACTCGGTGGCGTCGGTGTCGTCGTTCACTTGTCTCAAGTAAGCCATGCCATCGGGTTCATCCACGATGAGAGCGAGTCCGATTTTGGAAAAATACTCGCGTAGTGGTGTTTGAAAGCGGAGTATTAAATCCCACACCTTGGCATGGTCATCATAATAGACGACACCTTGCAGCAATCGTACAGCCGCCGGGCTCCATTCTGCAGGAGGTCGGATGGCCTCGTTCGCTTGCAATAATCGATCGGTATCTGAGGATGGCGGATAGGTCATTTCGGACGACTCCCTCCCTCTTGGGAACTGGCACGTGGTCTGAACGTGACACGTGGTACTTTGAGTGTTATCGCACGGGGATTTTCACGGGAGGCTGGCAGCGTTAGCACCTCGTGATGCTCGGAGTCGATCCAGTGTTGGTCATCGTGCGCGATTTGAATTAGTCCCAACACTTCGACGATATCCACCACAAACGGCGAGTGCTCGACCACTTCGCTCAACATGCGTGTGTGCCCATCTACGGTGAGTTCGCGAATAATCTTCCGAAGCTTGCGGAAGTCGAGCCGTCGCATTTTGGCGAAGGCGGCTGCTAAGCGTTTTGCATCCTCAGGATCCAAGGTTTGGATTTCGGGTGTTGTCGATTCAAACGTTGGCTCGGGAGTCCAGAAGGTTCGCGCAAACGGGGATTGTAAGTCGATGGTGGTATCGACAGAGATTTGGACGTCACCTTCTTTGGGTGCTTCACCTAATTGTAGTGCCAACTGCCGAATGTCTCGGAGCAAGTTGGCGAGTCGAACGCGTTCAGCTGCCGCCCGAGCATCGAGGAGCCGACGCAAAGTGGTCGACAATCGGGCGTTGGTCCGCATGACTTTATCCGCTTCGGCCAACAATGAGGGGATCATCTTGCGGAGGTGAGCTAATGATTCATGTTGCTGCGAAAGTGCATCTAACTTCTGAATCTCTTCGATGTTTTTCATCAACGCCGTTTGTTGTGCTGGCGAGAAGAGGAATTTCACGAACGCGTAGAAGCTGATCCCTTCATCTCGATTTTTCATCAAGTCTTCAGCATCCAGCGCAAAACCGAGAATTCCACCACGGGTTTCGGCACCCGTCGCCTGTCGCTGCTGAACATCGCGGGCAATGCGATGGAAATTTTCCTCGACAGCGCGAAAATCTGCTTGAAGGTCTTTTAGCAACTTCATCGCAGTTTGAAATCGCTCACGAATTTGTGAAGGACGATACACTTGAACGGACTTGCCCGATTCGATGGCCGCGATCTCTTCTTCAATCGCAGCCTTTTGGGCGCGAAGATATTCGAGCCGCTGCGTTGGATCTGCAGAGGCACCTCGTACAATGTCGTCCAGTGTATCGATAACCATCCGTAGCCGGCTTTCGGTGCCGACTAATTCTTTTCCCTGCGCCATGACGCTGTCAAGGAAACGGATGACATCTTCCGAGTGCCGGGTGAGCTGAAACTGTGGTTCGCTGGACGCTGCATCAAGAAAACGTTGCAACCACCCATGGTCCGACCATTGCGTGAGATATCGTTCGGGTGGCCCCGTTAGCAGTTGTGGATCGGACTCGTGTAACTCTTCCTGATAGATGGCGAGCCGCGAGCGCAGTTCCGCTTGACCAATTGTGATCGCTTCACCCGACTTAAAGACCTGCTGCAAAAAATCAATCACCAGTGGCGCGGAGTCAGCTCGCAGCAGCCGAATGGTCGGCGATGAGTCAAAGTACGATCGCAATGTTTCGCGACGAAGCGTCGAGAGGTAAGAGCGAGTCGGGGTCAAAGAAAAACCTCTAGCGGAGGTGGTAAGGAAACTCCCTCCTGGAGGCAAATGGTTACAATTGGTAATTATATCCCCAGGGGAGCGGAAATGCGAGAAATCGCTGGAAACCCTGAGAAATTCACGGTTTGCGCGCCTAAAAAAGAGGTTTTTTGTGGCTGAATCTATCGGCGATTTGCGGAATCTGGGTCCCAAATCGGTTCAAATGTTGAAGCAGGCTGGAATCGCCACCCCAGATCGGTTGAAACAACTGGGCTCAGTCGACGCTTTTATCCTGGTCCAGCGAACAGGAGCGAAGCCAACCCTCAACTTGTTATGGGCACTTGAGGGAGCGATTTGCAACAAACGCTGGCAAGATATCGCGCACGAACAAAGACGAATGCTCCTCGATCGATTGGATGCACGTCGCAAAGAAATGTGAGCGACCAATCCCAAATAACGTAGACGACAAAAGGTTAGAATTCGAGATGGTCGCGCTTAACATTGCACTGAGTTTTCTCTACCGGGGTATTCTTCCTCAGGTTGTTCTTCTCCTGGTAATTCTGCTTTTCAGCGGAAGTTTTTCCGTACTTGCGCAGGAAGACTCGCTTTCCTCGGTGGTACGAATTTCGTCTATCGAAGAGGTGATATCCAAATGGAAAGAGAACCGCCACTTGTATATCAAAGGGAACGTCGGAGTATCTGAAGAACAGTTGGGAAAACTGCAATCTTGGTTATCCGAAAACGGGGCGCATTGGACCGTCGTCTTGATGGAGAGCGCTGAGGGAGAAACCTATCAGGCTCCCGATGGAAGATCCTACGCAGGAATGGATGCGGTTGAGTATGCGCTAGGGCATGGTCTTAGCAATCGAACCTCGTTTGGTGAATGGACACATCCCGAAAGCAAGGAAACCGATGGAGCCATCTTCGCTTTATTCTTGAAAGAGCGAAAGTTCAGTTACTTTGCGTCGGACGCGCAGGACCGTCGACGATTGGGTGAAGCGAATTGGGTGGGGCAATTGGATCAGCCTGCGTTTCGAGCCATGCGCAACGGCGGTCGAATCATCGATGCAGTCAAGAACACGGTTCAACATATCAATGGTCGACTCAATTCGTCGATCGCAGCCGAAGCGGCTGATGTCCAAAGGCGTGAAGAAGCACAGCAACGGACTATCGCCGTTCTCACCGCCGCCTTAGAGGAATCGAAACAATCGATCGGCAGCGTTGAAGCGATTGCTAGGCAATGGAAATCTGACTTTGCTACTGCCACTGGTCCATTAGCGAAGCCTCCACTCGAAGCGTGGCGCCAAAAGGTAGATGAAATTCGCAAACTGTTGTCCCAAGCAGATATCAATACGGCGACACAACAAAAGTCGAATCTTGGCACCGAAATCGATCGGTACCTGAATATGTATGCTGCGTCCGCTGAATTTGAAGCGCAGCGAAAGCAAATCGAGCAAAACACCGAAGGCTACAAGACCTCCGTGCATGCTGTTGCCAGACAAGACGCGGAAGAAGTGCAAGCGATTTTGGAAAAGGCCACACAGGAAAGAAGTCAAGGAAGCTTCGAATTTGTATCGACATTGCAAGTCGCATCGCAAAAGCTAGCGGAAATGCAAACCAAAGTGGCGGATGAGGAAGCTCGAATTGCTCTGGAACTGCAGAGAGCCCAAATGATTCGCGGTGCCGTATGGGGTACCAGCGCCATTTTCATCGCGATCATTACCTTGGTTTTGTACATTCTCCACCGTCGCCGTGCGCCTTTCATGCGTCAAGCTATTCAGGAGATTCAAAAACGAGAGAAATCGGTTCAAGAGGAGACCGAGGAAATTGATCAGCTCTTCGAACGAAATCGAGTCTTGCTCGGTTCTGAGCAGCGGGTTAGCGAGCGTGGTTATACGGGACGGACCAAGGAAGTTGCACTTCAAGCGTTGCAATATGTAGACGATCTCTTCATTATGTCGAAAGAGATTCGTCGCGTGCTGGCGGACGCCAAAGTACTAGTCGAACCCAACTCATGGCGCGTGCGGCTATTGAACTACTTCAGTGCCAGAAAGTATCAGGAAGCCATACATCTGGTCACCGGCGCCCCATTGTTTTTCTACGCTGAAACGGGTATCCCGCGCATTCTTAGGGATATCATTACAGAGAAAAAGAAAAGCGATGTAACTCCCACCAACAATGACGAGATTGAAGCGACATTCGAACAAGTCTATCGCGCGCTGGATCAACGTGGTAACGAAGCGAAGCAACGGCTTGATCTTTTCGAAACTTCTCTGGTAGGCATGGATGAATTGCTCAATAACCTACAGCGTGAAATAGAAAAGGTCGCAGCAACGGAACAAGAATTACATCGCCAATTTGTCACCGATGGCTGGTTTGAAGTTCCCGCCTTGATGAAGAACTTACTCCCTGCGCTACAAAATGAACTCAAACAGGCGGACGAACAATCGAGCTTTGATGCTGTGGGAGCCATTGAAGGCCCAGTGGCACAACTCAGCCGAAAGTTAACCGAGATTCGAAAGCTGTGTGAAATCGTGGGACAATTTCGCGCGAGTAAGCTGCCGCTCATCGCCGAAGCGGAGCGGCAAATCGAGGCACAAGGCTATCGAAGAGCATGGATAGCGACCGAATTGCAACAGTGGTCAGCACATGTTAACCAACTTGCAGATCAGTTGCTGACAGAGTCCGTCGCAGCTCCGTTGAATGGCTTGCAGGATAACTTAGATCGATTTGCAACCAAAGCGACGGACGTTGGGGCTCTTGCCGAGCGAATGGAGAAAGAACTATTGCCCAGTTTAGTTAGCACAAAGCAAGCTCTGGAAGAAGCACGTGCCAAGTTGGCAACACAGTTGAAAATCGGAGCAGAGCATATTTTTGAAGAGACGGAAAATGATCCCGACGTTCATTATCAACAAGCAGTGAAAGATCTTTCGGCGGCGAAGGCTCTGCTCAATGAGGGGCAATTAGAGGCTTGTCAAAAGTCGATCGACATGGGATTAAACGAACGCAGCCTCGCAGATTCTCTCATTCTGTCGTCGCTTACTGCGGTAGAAGATTTTGCAACAAAGGCTGGAGAGATTGAGACGCGCCGTGAATTGTGTTTGAAGGTTGCCGGTGAACTCAATGAAAAATTGCAAACCTTGACCGAACAATTTCAAGAGTCGGCATTTGTGCTTGATACCAATGCTGCGGTTGATGGCGTCGACTATTCCGCTAACTTGATTCTGCGACATGTGGTTAATGCCTGCGAACAACTGGTCCCAGTCACACGAGACGCACATCGGATCCTTGAGGCTGGCAAAGTACTCCGGGCGGCAAATGTGCAAATGGAGTGCATTGCGGAGGTTGAGCACTTAGAACAACAGTGCATTGCGGTCGAAGAGCATCTCCAAAAAGTAGAGTCACTTGCAGCCAATAATTTCGCCCATTGGTCTCGGCAGCAGCGCGAGGTGGCAAATTGGGATGCACATCGCAATGATCCGCTGATTTGTGATGCAACCTTGATCGAGATGTCGAGAATCCAAGATGAAGTGGCGAAATTCGAACGTGAAGTTACCGTCGGAATAGGGGCAATTCCTAGTCCGTTCGATACCGAAGAGCGGTTGGAGCAAGTGGATTCGGGTATCGAGCGAATGAAGGGAGCGTTTGTAGCGGACCGTCAAGCACATGCTGAAGCGAAGCGGGCGGTCGAGGGAGCGGAGCGACAATTGGAGGCGGCCCAACGCGCTTCAACGCAATCACAAGCGGACAATATTCCAGATAGCCCGCTTACGTCTGAGCTAAATCGCAAGATTCAAATGCTCCATCGAGAAGTTGAAACATTGAGGCAAGAGTTGCGCGAACCGCATGGCAATTGGCACATACTCGATGATAAAGCGGCAAAGTTACAATCCAAGATCGTTACTTCAACGCAGCAGTTAAGTGCAGAGCTAGATTCGGCACGACATGCGTTGGAAGCGTTTGAGTCGGCATCGCGAGTAGTATTCCAAGCCGAACAATGGAGTGGGCCGTGGGGACTGCGTGTCTCTGGATCGCCAGGTTCCCAAGACCTTGAACGAGCTCGATATGGACTGCAGTCGGGCAATTATTCTGTGGTGCTCGAAATTAGTCGCATTGCTATGTTGGCTGCACAAGCGGCCATCGAGCAAATGGAACGAGAAGCTCGTCGTCGACAGATGGAAGCTGATCGGGCGGCAGAGGAACGTCGACGAGAACGCGACCGCGCTTCCCGCAGCAGTATGAGTTCGTTCTCCAGTCGCTCATCAAGTTCGCGATCTTTCGCGTCCTCTTCAAGCTCCAGTAGGTCAAGTTCAAGTAGTTCGAGTTCCTCAAGCAACTCAAGCGGCTTTAGCCGTTCGAGTTGGTGAGCAACGTTAAACGCAAATTAGTACGCAACCTGCTGCATGTATTTAGCATAGTGTTCGATGGAAGCTGTCTGCAAGTTCGGGTCTTTGGCTGCTTCATCCCAACGACGTAGGCGGACAGCAGCTTCGAAATGTGGATGATCGCGGAAGGCTTGGAGTTCTGCAGCGCTCATAAGTCCGCCTTGCAGCTTAAGGCTTTGGATGGATGGGCCGCTGAGGTGTTTCAGATATTCCGCATCGGTCGTACATAAATAGCGTTTTGCGGTCACATGCAATTGCACTGGGGCAACTACGGTGTCAGGGAATTTTCCCTGTAGCCAGCGCGCGGCCAATTCTTCATGAGCATCGTCAATCCCATGATCTGGAGCATTTTCAGGTAAATCATGCAGCAAATGACCTACATCGTGCAGTAAGGCTGCGGTGATCAATGCGGCATCGGCGCCTGTCTTCTCGGCGAAGTGTGCAGCCTGGAGCGCGTGTTGCCTCTGGGTGACCGCTTCTCCGCCGTAATTCGAGTCGCCTCGTTTCGAGAACATTTCCAAAATTTGATCGACGGTTGAAAGAGACATCAGGTTCGCTTTGTCAACGTGTGTAGTGAAACGGCCAACATCGAGGAAAATTTAACATAGATCATGTTGGTTTTGAACCTTGTCTCATCAAAGATTAATACACGCTCTGTAGCGAGCCTCTATAATGCGAGCCCCTCGATTCGGTTGACCACATAGGATCCATTATGGCTTCTGAACAAAATCCATACCGGACAAACGCGCAGCCTGCGGCGGTGCCAGCTTTGTTGACGAATCCCTTCATTGCGTCTGTCTGGGCAATTACTGCTGCTTTCGGCACTTACTTCTGTATGTATGCCTTCCGCAAGCCCTTTACTGCGGCCTCTTACGAAGGAGCGGTTACATTTTTCGAAGGTGGGCTGACTGTCGATCAAAAGACGCTCTATGTCAGTTCTCAAGTATTGGGTTATATGGTTTCGAAATTTATCGGAATCAAAGTGATTGCCGAAATGACAGCTGAAAGGCGAGCTTTCGCAATTCTCGCCCTGATAGGTATTGCAGAAGTGGCTCTTCTTTTATTCGGGATGACGCCCGCGCCGTGGAACTTTGTCTTTCTGTTCGTCAATGGTTTGCCGCTGGGGATGGTATTCGGTTTGGTGTTAGGTTTTCTTGAAGGTCGACGTGTGACCGAGGCATTAAGTGCTGGTTTGTGCGCGAGCTTTATTCTGGCCGACGGAGTTACCAAATCGGTTGGGAAGTACCTTCTCGACTTAGAGATTCCTTTGTATTGGATGCCCGCAACTGCGGGGGCGATTTTTCTGCTTCCGTTGCTGATTTGTGTTTGGATGTTGACCAAAATTCCCAAACCCACGGAAGTTGATGAAGCAGCCAGAACAAAACGAGTTCCCATGAATCAACGCCAGCGTTTAGAATTCTTACGACGTTACGCTGCGGGACTCATTTTGCTAGTAGTTATGTATTTGTTGGTCACCATCTTGCGGAGTTTAAGGGCAGACTTCTCTAAAGAGTTGTGGGAAGGATTGGGATACTCCGTTGTACCGAGTATGTTTACTTACTCTGAGATGATTGTGGCCGCTGGTGTGATGGTTATTAACGGAACGGCCATCATCATCAGCGACAACCGTCGCGGATTTTTCTATGCGATGATCGTTTCGATTCTCGGCTTCTCCATGGTCGCAGCGGCCATTTTGTTGCGTGGTCCCGCTCAGCTCAGCGGCTTTACCTTCATGGTCTTGATCGGCTTGGGTTTGTACTTACCCTATGTGGCTGTGCATACCACCGTTTTTGAACGTTTGATTGCGATGACCAAAGATCAGGGAAATATTGGCTTTTTGCTCTATTTCGCAGACGCTTTCGGTTACTTAGCCTACGTCTTCGTCATGTTCGGAAAAAGTTTTGTGTCGAGCGATATGGTGCATTTGGATTTCTTCTCGGAGATTGGAATTGGGATTGTCTTGGTCGGCATGTGCTGTACTTTGCTTAGTTGGCGATTGTTGTTGAATAGCGGCAGACACGATGGGAATGCGGCGGAGTCGAATCCATCATGATCCGTGTGCGTGCAGAAATCTGCTCTCAACTACTAGCTAGAATTTTGCTTTTTTGTAGAGGTTCTCGGATTCGTGTTATCACAAGCCATAGTATTTCGATCGAGCGATTTACCACTTGAGCCAATGCAAATCGAGGTTCGACCACTTCTGCCGGATGAGGTTTTAGTGCGAGTGGTGGCTACCACGCTATGTGGCAGCGATTTGCATACTCTTTCTGGGCGAAGGAAAGTCGCAACGCCGACCATCTTAGGACATGAGATTCTTGGACAAGTAGTTGATTTTGGAAAAGAGCATTCCCAACTTGATTACTTTGGTGACCCCTTGCAGGTAGGTGATCGAGTAACCTGGGCCATCGTGGCTCATTGTGGTGAATGTTGTTATTGCCAATGGGATCTACCACAGAAATGTGAAAAGAGCGTGAAGTATGGGCATGAGACCACGGCCGTTCACGGCGCATTAACGGGTGGTCTGGCGGAGTATGTTTTGCTCGCACCCAAAACGTCGATCTTCAAGGTGGAGTCGCACATTGAGAACAGCGTGGCCTCACCCGCTAATTGCGCGACCGCGACTGTGGCGGGTGCACTACAGCGGACACGGCACTTACGAGATTGGAATGTTCGAAATGGGAGCCTCAAGTACACTCGCAGCCAGCTCGCAGCGATGGGCGAAGAGAAGCCACTTGCTGGAAGCCACATCCTGGTATTGGGTGGTGGCATGCTGGGAGTAACAGCCTGCGCGATGGCGAAGTGGCTAGGGGCAGAGCATGTCTTATGCGTTGAACCCTTAGAGTCACGGCGGACATTGGTCAAAGAGTTTGGTGCTGATCAGGCTGTTGCACCTGGTGAACTAGAAGACGCAGTTCGAAGCGTGCGAAAACAAGGGTTCGATATTGCGTTGGAACTTTCTGGCGTTACTAGCGCGATCGAGGCTGCTCTCCCCTGCCTGCGCATTGGAGGCGAAATAGTTTTAGTCGGAGCCGTTTTTCCAGTTCCTGAATTGAAGGTTTTGCCCGAACAAATCGTGAGACGTATGATCCAAATTCAAGGGCTCCACAATTACGCTCCCAACGATCTGGCGTTGGCGTTGCAATTTCTTGCCGAGCAACCTCAGGCGCCTTTGGCAAAAATGGTACCCTATTGGTTTCCTTTATCGGAGACGGCCCGCGCGATACAAGAAGCGGAACGCACAAAAGTACCGCGCGTTGGCATCCTCTTCCCTTACTAGAAATTCAACAGCTGCCTACCCAAGTGAATCATCAAGAAGGCAGAGTCTGGTGTGTCGGCAACTTGATCCTTTTTGGGACACCACTTGCTGCGTGGACCATCTAAAATCACATATCCTTCTTCGCCATTGAGCGTCGCACTGGCGAGCGCTAGGAGGCGGCGTGGGTAACCGACAGAACGTTCTAGTTTCGCAACATAGATGATCTTCGCGTTAGCAAGTGTATCTCCCTTCCACGTTTTCAGCATGTAGTCGTAAGCGGCTGGTTGGGCAGCCAGATCAACGCTTTCAATCAGTTCATACGCTTCCAGTTCGCGATAAACATGGATGGCATAGATATCTTCTTTGGGACGAGTGGACATTTTCATTTCGAAGTGACAGAACGTCATGGGGCCCACCAATCCGATATCGACTTCATCGGGCTTTTGGCCCGCTGGGTCCTTGTAAACAAATTGAATCAGATGGACGTCAACAGGCTCATCCTCAAGTGGCCATGTGAGGTTTCGCGTTTCGACGATAGACATTTCATCGGGTGGGCGTCCTTTCTCAGTTGGATAGGCTAACCACTCTGCCAATTCGGCTTTTGCGGCAAAAGACGGGTCCTTTGTCTCGGCTGGAATGCGGTCTTCTAAGCTGAGTTCATTCATGTAGGTGACAGCGGTGCGGCTCGTTCGTACATCTTTAGCCAGCTCAATCAAGCGGTCAATCGATTCGTCATCCTTGCGTCGAGCCCCTGCCCAAGCCCCCTCCAGAGCCACAGCAAAGTCGGGATGCGTACGAGCCGACTTGATCAGTTCTTGCCAGTCATCCATTTCCGCAAATGCGAGGCTAATCGCGGCTGTTTTCGCCGCATTATTCGCTTTCATCTCTTCAGATAGACTGGGAGAAAGCCACTCGCGAATTAATCTCTCTCCTTCGGGACCGTTTAAGAAATGGGAGAAGTTCTCTTGATCATAGGCTAAGTCATTTTCATGTTCGACAATGGCCACCGCTAAGTTGCCTTGGATGACTCCGTCTAGGACCTTTCTCTGTAACGAAAATAATGCAGAATCCTCTGTAGAAAGGGTGGCAATAATGGATCGCCAGAATTCGTTTTGCTGAAGTTGCTCCTTTTCCGATGTGAGTAACAGCAGTGGAACGCATTGGTTGGATTTACTCAGCGATAAGAAATGCAAGATACGCATCGGTGTATCTTCAATCGATTCCAGGTCCTCTTTCGGTAAGGCCAAGAACTCCGCAAGCAGACGTTCAAGCTCAGTGTATAAGCGAACCACTCTTAACTTTGAGTGTTCGCTGTATTCCCATTCAAGAAGGCGGATCACTATGAAGTTCAGCGTCGCCACTTGAGTCTTTTGGTTTACAGGAGACTTTGCATCGAAAGTTTTGAGCCAAGCGGTGATTGCATCGATATCTTCCTGGCCGGCAATCATCAACACTTGGGTTGGGTCGGCAGTCACTTGTTCGAGCGTCTTCTCTCTATTGTCCAATTGCTGTAAGACGCTGGCCCAATTTGAATCTTGAGCGATTAGGGGGAGCGCGAACAAGGTCATTAGGCACAACAAAACATAACCAACAAGGCTCGATTTGATCGTCACAGTGGCGGAGTCCTAACCGATGGTGGGTGAGAAAGGTTAGGTTTCATCATAGCAAGATGTGGCTTGGGCGTTGAATCCGTTTTCTTTCGAAATGCAACAAAAAAGGCCTGCGAAACTGGGGAACAGTTTCGCAGGCCCTTAGGAAAATCGCGATCAAAATTTCGAAATAGGGGCTTCGAGAAATCGAACTATTTCTTAAATACTGGATCGTTCGGATTGCCTCTCGACAACAGGTAAGCCATCAGATCCAGGACTTCTTGTTCGTTTAAGCCGTTGATTAGTTCTTTAGGCATCAACGAAACCGGAGAAGCCTTTTGTTGAGCGATATCGCCCTTGGCGATGGTGACGCTCTTGGTTGCATCTTCTGGATCGGTCACGATCGTAATTTCCTCACCAACATCGCGAACAACTCGTCCGTTAACCACTTCACCATCGGTGGTTTCGATAATGGTCGATTTGTACTGATCGGAAATCACACGGCTTGGTTCGACGATTGCTTCAACTAAATCCTTCAACGCAAAACGTCCGGCAGCTTGAGTCAAGTCTGGACCGGTCGCACCACCGTCGTTACCGAATCGATGGCACACAACACAGCGGGCTGCCGCATACATCTTGCGACCATTCTCGAAGTTGCGACCCTTCAAGCCATCGTTGGCTTTGGCCAGAATGTCTTCTACTGTGTAGGCTTTGCCTGGACCGGTGGGTTTTGGCAAATCGGTTGGAACAGGAGCTGCCTTGCGAGCACCGATCGCTTCCAAATGGAATCGCTCGACGTCGTTGGTGTTGTTGTAGGCGTCATTGCTGGTGTTCATCAAGAACTTTTTGTAGGAGTTACCACCGCTCCAGTTCATCGCCTTGTCAAACCATTTGAAGTAGATCTCACGTTGAGCTGTTGTCCAACCGGTCTTCTGATTTCGCAATGTGAAAGCCATCTGGTATTGCTCAAGGTCCGGTTGATTGGCCAGCATCGCCGCGATCGACTGACCATAGCCACGGTTACGGGTGATGACTTCTTCCAAGTTTTCGTTGGAGAGTTTATCGATCGTGGTAGACCGCTCCTTGGCAAGCATCTCGGTGATGATTCCCGGAGCTGAAGGCGTTTCTAAGAAGACGTTCAAGATTGCCAGTTCGCGATCCAGCTTCGAGTCACCGCTTGGGAAGACTGAGCCAAGACGTGTTTGGAGTTGTTGACGTTGGGCATCAGAGATGGCACCCAGGCGAATGAATACCAATTGATAGGCACGAGCGATTTCGAGCTTTTGAGTCGCTGTCAGTTTGGCCCAATCCAGCGAATTCAGTGCGTCGATCGCTGCATCTCGCTGGTCGCTACCGCCAACACGAGCCAAGCCAATAACTCCGGTGATTCTTGTATTAACATCGGTGCTGGTTAGGACACTGGTGGCCCAATCCTTCAAAGGCAATCGTTCCAATCCGACACGGGCTGCGTATCGAATGTGGCGATCTTCGTGGCTTAAGTAAGGAAGCAAGAAGCGAGAGAGTTCAGCAAGGGAATTAGCTGCTTCGCGATCTTGTGTGGGTTGTGCACGATGTTGTTCTTCCAACTTGTGACGCAATTGGCGCATTTCTGCGCCGGCTTTGTCACGAGGATCGCAAGGTGCTGTCGATTCTTTGCCGACGTAGGTAACGCGGTAAAGTTCGGACTGAGTACCGCGGCCACCGATCGTAAAGTACAAGGCACCATCTTTACCCACCGTAACGTCAGTAAGCGGAAGTGGTGTGCGGGCAACAAATTCTTCTTTAGTAGCCTTATAACTAGAACCCGATGCTTCCATATGAATGGCGTACATCGTTCCAAAAGTCCAGTCGCAAATGTACAACGCCTTTTGATACTTCTCAGGGAACTTGGTTCCGTATCCGAAGTCCACACCCACAGGAGATCCAGGGCCGATGTTGACCAATTCAGGCAGGCTGTCGGCGTAGTAGGTTGGCCATTTGCCGGTACCACTTCTCCAACCGAATTCACTACCGCTGGTGGCATGAACGACGCGAGTCGGGCGATACCAAGGAGAACCTAAGTCCCATTCCATGTCGGCATCATAAGCAAAGATTTCACCATCAGCGTTCAAGGCAAAGTCATACTGATTGCGGTAACCAATGCTTACCATTTCCCATGTCTTGCCTTCAGGATCGGTTTTGGCGATCCAGCCACCTGGGGCTAGGATTCCGGCAGCATGACCATTGGCGTCCCATTGGCGAGGCAAAAGTAAGTCTTCATCCCAATTCGGGGCAATACGGCTAGTCATGCCTTCAGGCAAAGTCGCTTCCAATTGCTCGGTTCGAGGGCCACCCATGGTCTGTGGCTGAGTGTTCAACTTTCGATCCATTGGGGGTAACGTGTGGTTACCGCAGCAAACATAGATCGACTTACCATCAGGACTCAATCGCAACGCATGTGGTCCGTGTTCTCCACCACCACGCAGGGCCATCAGTTTGGTCACTTGATCGTACTGATCATCACCATCAGTGTCTTTGAGACGATAAAGACCGCTACCTGGCCCGCCGTTCGCACAAACGTACAAGCTATCGAATGCATAGAGCAACCCTTGGGCGCCAGACATGGCAACATCGAGTTTTTCAACTTTCGATTTTTCGGTGCTTCCGATCGGAGCAGGTGTGATGCGGCACAAGCCTTTGTTTTCTTGATCGCTTACGATCAAACGGCCTTTGTTGTCGGTGGTGATGCAAACCCAGGAGCCGAGTTCGTCGCGCGGAACAGAGAAGATCTTCTCAACTTGAAAACCTTCCGGAACGATGAAGTCACCTTTATTAGGATCGATGGCTACGTTTTCAAACACGGTACCCCATGGTTGTGCGCCATACTCGCCCACAACACGTACAGCTCCTGGCGCGGTCGCATTTCGACGATTACCAACATTCCAACTGCTATCGCTTTCGATGGTGGTGATATTACCTTTGCTGTCTTCCAGAACTAGCTTGAAAACGAAGGCAGCTGGGCCACCTTCATTTTTGGCATCCACCACAATCTCGTTATCGCCCGATTTCACCAATAGCAGGGTCACGTCAGCCTGCATCGCTTCGGACCAGTTGTTGCTTTGGCCAATTAGATTGCCGTTAAGAGTTATCTTGTGAAAGTTGTCGCAAGACGACGCGAGAATGGCGCGGCGTACATCAGTGGCTTTGAACTTCTTGGTAAAGAAATAATTTTTGTCATCGTTCTCGCCCCAAATCCATTTGGACTTGGGACCATTGCTGAGCAATTGGCTGTAATTGACAGGCGCTTCTGTGTTAGTGGCGGTCGATACAACCGACTTCATCACCTCCACATTTTGCTCATAGATATTGCCAACCTTTTCTTGTGCCATAACCGATGAGCACAGCAAAGAGAGGCAACTCGTAAAATAGAAAAGTTTACTCGATCGAACGAAGGCGTAACGCATTGTTGCAAAACCCAGAATGAATGAGCCAAAAGCAGACAAAGTTAGGATAGGTGTAAGGCCGTTCTACATAGATACTTGGCCGGAGGGTATCCTATAGAATGGCATGTATGGCACCCACTTTTCAAGTGGGTTTAGCCATTTTAGAGGCGCTCGATACCGAATTGACCCGCGATTTTTGACTTCGCGTAACTTCCACTCCTCTTTCGCCCTGAACAACCCTTCGTGGAGAGTCCAGCCAGTGTTCAAATCTCTACCGCTAAGTGCTTTGACATGGTTGAGTCTTTTGTTGGTGGGTCTTACTCTGTGGCCCACTCGGGTGACTTCGCAAGAGAAGACAACACTCCCAAATTTCTTGCCACATAGCCACGCGCACAACGACTACGAACATGCACATCCGTTGGTAGACTCGCTCAACTTTGGTTTTGCATCTATCGAAGCCGATGTGTGGTTGGTCGATGGCAATTTATGCGTCGCTCACAATCGGTCGGATGTCCAATCGTCGAAACGTTTGGATAACCTCTATCTTGAGCCTTTGTTCAAACTCTTTAACGCCAATGGCAATAAGATCTTTGCGAATGGTGAGACTCTCTTCCTATTGGTTGATTTCAAAAGTGAGGGAGAGGCAACTTATCAAGCTCTTAAGCAGTTGTTGACCAAGTATCGACCGATGGTGAACGCACCTGCAGGAACAACGCCAGCGGTGAAGATCATTATCAGTGGAGACCGTCCTATCGAAACAATCAAGAATGATGTAGATCGCTGCGTGGGCGTTGATGGGCGATTGAGTGATCTTAAGAGCCCGTTCGATGCATCACTTATGCCGTTGATTAGCGACAATTGGCGACTCCATTTTCGCTACCAAGGAAATGGTGAAATCAGCGCTGAGGAAAGGCTGAAGCTGAAGACGCTCGTCCAGCAAGTTCATCAAAACGGAGCTCAATTGCGATTCTGGGCTACGCCAGAAAACGACATGCTCTGGAAAACGCTGCGCGAAGCAGAGGTAGATCTTATTGGTACCGATCAACGAGAGAAGCTGGTTGCATTCCTGAAATCACAAGCGGGGACGTAAAGAAACTCGCCCATGCTGAACACACTTTTCCCTGCACACGCACAAAATGCACGCGCAAGTGCATCCAAAACATGGGCGAGCAAGAGAGGATCAATTTGCATTTAGTCGCTGAAGGCAACTCAAAGTTCGGCCAGTGCGATCGAGTCAGATTCAAAATCGGGCGTGAAGAATTGCGGTCATGGGGAGCTAGATCCCGTTTTCATTACCACATGGCGCGAAATCACAGAAAATCGTGGCCGATTTTTTTCGCTTTTTAGAGAAATTGCCGACGAACAGCTAGGCGCGTCGGCAATTACGACCGCAGTCTTGAACTGCTGCGAGATAAGCCAGTTTGCTGAACCATTCGCTTAACGCGAGTGAGGATTGAGATTTTGGGCCATGGAACGCAACGGTTCCCAATCATGCATCGTGGTCATCTCCTGGAACTCGATGCCCACTTCCCAATAACCACCACCTACATAATGCGATTGGCGAACGATCCCCAGAAAGCAAACAGGGTGATCTTCCCACACAGAACAAAATACTTGGTGATCGACAATTTCGATCGGGCAAAGCAACGCCATACCTTCTTCAGAAATGTTCTTGGACACTGCGAATTCGGGTGTGCATTCGCAATGTGAGCCATAACCATGCACCAGCACTGGAATCGAAATCGCGTGACGTGGTTCTTTGCGATTGTCTTCGGAAACGACCATTTCTTTGGCCGAATGGCGGTCGATGATTCGCCGCAGGGAACGCCAGACTTCTTGCTTCTTGCGTCGTTCTTCGAACACACCTGCCCGTGTGGATGAAAAGAATCGGAACATCGTAATGACTCCTGCATTCTTGAGAAAAGTGGCCAAGATGGAACGGGCCAGAAAGTAGAGTTTCAGCCCATTAGGCCTTTATTGAACTCTAGAGTACATCCGACTTGAGAAGCGGACTTTGCGGTCCAAAATGCAGATAATCCCGTCTAATTGAGAGCTCGGTGGCCCACTTCTTGTTATCCACGGAATAAACGGAACACGATCTGCGCTGTGCGCGAAGCACGCTGCGACATTATGTTTCACTCAATTGCGGTCAACTCAGTTTTTCCACTCACCCCATACCGCTGGGGTTGGTAAAGTCTGTTTGGGTTCAGTCGCTAAAGCCGGCTTGGCCTCCGCTTGGAACTGGCGATAGTGGCTCAAAAGTTCGTTCACCTTTTCTTGGTTTGAATCTGCAATATTTGCTTTTTCCGAGGGATCACTGGCCAAGTTGTACAGCTCAAATTTCTCTTCACCTGTCTTGAGGCGATTGGCCCGACGATTAGGGCGATTTCCGCGCTGAGGTGTGGACTCAGATTCCGACGTCTCTTCTTCGGCGAGTTCCGCTCCGTCGCCAACTTGTACTACAAGTTTCCAATCCCCAAGTCTTAGTGCGCCGCGATGAGCTTCTGCATTGATCAATATGGGGCGGGGTTTAGCGCCCAGTTCGGATCTCCAAACATAGCGTTTACCGAGAACCAATGAGGAAAAATCGCGGCCATCAAGTGGAAGTGCGGGCTCTACTTTGACTCCCGCAAGTTTTGTGAGGGTTGGAAAGATATCGACCATGTGCAAGGGTTCGGACTCATGTTGATTGGCGGGAATATGGCCCTTCCAGCTAATAAACGCGCAAGAGCGAACGCCACCTTCATACAGCGTCCCCTTTCCGGCTCTGAGAATCCCATTGCGAGTCACTGTTCCTGGCGCTGGGCCACCATTATCGGTGGAGAAGAAATAGACATTGTTTTCGGATCCGCGCACGCGGTCTAAGGTCTCACGAATCTTGCCGATGGACTGATCTACAGCGGTTAACATGGCCGCATAATTTCGACGCTGTCCCTTCAGTTCGCGAAATGCCTCGTAGTATTTTTCAGGTGCTTGCAGCGGCGAATGAACTGCGTTGAATGGGACATACAGAAACAAAGGCTTCTTCGGATCAGTCGTTTCGATCCACTTAACTGCTTCTGTCGTTAGTTGCTCTGTAGTGTAGCCTTCATCGCGGCACACTTCATCATTGCGATGCCAATCGTATCCCTTCTCTCTCATCTTGGTGAAAGAATCGATCGCACCGCAATAGTTGCCATATTGAAGATCAAAACCTCGTCTGGTGGGAAGATAATCCTTGGTGTGCATTCCCAAATGCCATTTTCCAAGAGCGGCGGTCGCATAGCCGGCATCGTGCAACGCATTGGAAAGCAATCGCTCATCGAGCGATAGGCCATACGCCCAATTAGGACGAATCACCCCAGTCTGCAACCCGTAGCGAATCGGATAACGTCCCGTCATCAGCGATGCGCGTGTCGGCGAACAAACATGCATCACATAAAACTGATCCAAGATGGTCCCATCGTTAGCGAGAGCATCAATCGAAGGCGTCGGAATCTGGTTCCCTCCTGCAAAGCCAACATCGCTTGATCCCAAGTCATCGACCAGAAAGATCACGATATTGGGAGGGCTTTCATTAGCCATCCCAATTCGTGTCCATGAAGCCAGAGCGATCAAGGTGATCACGAAGAAAATAGAACTCTTCATCACTCACTCCAAGTTGTTTAGGTCAAGCGGCTGGAATTTTGGGTGGTCGTAAAATTCGCCTGTCGATTTATTCTGTGAGCAATTGTAGTCGCAAATTTCGGAATCGAACTTCCGTCTTGCCTCCCGAGTGTAGTTGAACGGCGATGATGCCCTTCTTCTTACCTTTCGGATCTTTCAAATCGACACAGGGTTGACCGTTGATGAACGTTCGAATGTGGTCACCTTGGGCCACGATTTCATACTTGTTCCACTCACCTGGTTTGACGAATTCTTCGCCCGATTTATCCCACAATAATGCACGGCCATGTTCTTCGTAGAGCTTGCCCCACCAGCCTGCACCAACATCCGCCTGATAGCCGCTCACTTCACCATTTTCGGCCTGGCTGCGGAACTGAATGCCGCTGTTTCCTTCGTTTTTGACGAGCATAACTTCCAATGACAACCGGAAATCGCTGGCTTCCAAATCGCTTACTAACCATTCGTTACGGTCAAGACCTTCGGTGCGTCCAACAATTTCTCCATTCTCAACGGACCACAATCCTTCTGCACCTGACCAACCCTTCAAGTCAACTCCATTGAACAAAGTAGTCGTGTTCTCAGGCGTGGCCTTCATCGGTGTTTGCGATTTCGCGGAAAGGTAGGCGATTAGTGAGCGAATTTGATGTTCATTGAATTGCTTCAACTGATCATCTGGCATCATCGACTTGTCGCTGATTTGACGTTCTTCAATTTCATCTTTAGGCAACACGATGAGTTCATCCGTTGCTTGTAAGGTGATGGTCTTTTCATCCTCGGCTTTGACCAAGCCCGTGATCACACGCCCATCATCAGTGAGAATAATCGTCGGTTGATACTCTTTGGCCATGACCGAACTTGGGTCGATGATGTTGCTCAAAAGATAATCCAAATCCGAACGGTTGGAACCGGTGAGATCAGGACCGATCTGGTTGCCGACGCCGTAGAGCATGTGACACTTACCACACGTTTGTGCGAAGATCGCGCGACCCAGCGGTAGATCGGGTTTGGGCTGAGTTGTCGAAGCGACGAGCGCTTTGTATTCAGCGATCATCTTGAGTTTTTCCTCAGGAGATTGCCGTACGGTCCCCCAGACTTTGCCCAACGATTTGTCGATCGATTCGTTCTTGAGATACTGAAGTTGGCGAACGAGATCGGCGGTCAGATCGGTATTCGCAATCTGTTTGGCTTCGATCGCTTTCAATAGTTCGACACCCGAATTGGCTCGAGCACAGAGCGTGGCCAGAGCGATACGTTTCAGTTCGGGGCTCATTTTGCTGTAGCTGCCCAGTAAGGCGGTGGCCGTCTTGGGGCTGTCGTAACTGGCCAGGCCTCGAATCGCAACATCTGCTAAATTCGCATCACTGACAAGTTGCAACAATGTATCCACCAATTGCGGATCTTTGGCCTCGATCAAAGATTCCAAAGCCACTCGTCGCTCGTTGGCAGGTTGTTTCGCATCGAGAACCGAGGTTCGCATGACACCCATTGCGGCAGCGTCACCAAACGTGACACCCAAGGCGGTCGCTTGCAAAACAACTTCGGTATCCGACGACTTGGCTAACTTTTCATAGATGCCACTCCACGCAGCTGGCGCATTGACCTTGCGTTGCCCCTTAAGTGCCGAGCGAATGGCTACCAAGAAGGTTTTGTGTAGGCTTGCATTGTCGGCTTTACCCAAACCGGTCACCAAAACTTCCAGAGCTTGTTCAGCGCTGGAGCTACCGATGCGTTTGAGCATGAATTCCCGCAACAACGGAATCTTTTCACCGGCTGAGAGTCCAAATGCCAAAGCGCGAGTTGGGTCGAGATCGGCGAGCGGTTCAGCGACATACCAATAGAGCAATGGTAAATTATGATCGTCGGCATCTACTGCATGACTGCACAGGCCGTCCAGAATGGTCCAGCGGCTTTCTAGTGGCAAGCGATTGGCGGCCGAGGCGATCGCTTGTCGTACAACGGGCGAGTCATCGCCAACGGCGAGCTTACCAAGTGTGTTGATCCAAGCGACATCGGTGGCGCTCTCTTTGTTCTCCATCTTGAGACGAATCGCCCAATTGCGAACATAAGGACTCTTGTGGGCAAGCAAGGTCTGGGTGAGGGCATCGCTCACTCCACCAGTGACATGCAGAGCCCAAGCGGCACGCAAGATTCGTGTATCTGCTTCATCGCTGGTTGCGATCTGTTCCAAGCGAGCCCGAGCCGCAGGCGCTAGTTTGCCAGCTGCAAATCGTTCTTGCAGCAGTCGGCGTGAATGCCGCACAAACCAATCGTTCGGATGTAGTACCAACTCGGCCAATTCTTCATCGCTTTGTTTCGTGAGGTCCGTGCCTGCTTCGCTTTCGCCGTAGATGATTTTGTAGATACGACCGTTGCTGCGATCATGGACTTCTACTTCCGTTCGATGGCAGGCTTGCATGTCGTACCAATCGATCATCCACGCGTTGCCATCGGGACCGTAGCGAAGGTTAAGAATCTGCGAAGCTTGGTCGCCAGTCAACAAAAAGTCTGGCTCGTGAGTTCCCACATATCCGGAGCCATCTGGCTTGAGCGCATCGACATTCAAGCGTTGACCGTGGATGTTGTTGAAGAAAAGTTGGTTTCGATATTTTTCTGGCCAGCGACCACCAGCTGCGTCGGATTTGTTATTACCACTGTGCGGCGTTGCACCCAGATAATGCAAATGGTCGGCGATGGTATCAATGTCGCGGTAGGTATGAGGATTAAAGTGGTTACCTGCCTGACGAATGTAACGACCACCGTCGATCATGTGATACAAGTGTGGAATCACGCATGCAGTGATAAACGCATCGCCATAGTCATTGAAGTCAACGCCCCAAGGGTTACTGGTACCATGTGCAAAGACTTCGAAAATATGTTTGGTGGGATGGTAACGCCAAACGCCTGCATTGATAGGTTGGCGTTCTTCGTCTTTACAGCCAGGTTTGCCCACTTTGGAGTGAGTGAAAACGCCATGGCAACCATACAGCCAACCATCTGGCCCCCAGATGAAAGCGTTAAGAGTTTCATGGGTATCTTGATATCCCCAACCGTCGAGCAAGATTTGGGGTTCGGCGTCGGGTTTATCGTCGTGGTTTTGGTCGGGGATAAACATAAGGTACGGTGCTGCACCCACCCACACACCACCAAAGCCAACTTCGAGGCCGCTAACCAGATTGAGGCCTTCGGTAAATACTTTACGGGACTCGAGCGTGCCGTCACCATCAACGTCTTCAAAAATGACAATTCGATCGCGACCTTTTTCACCTTTGGCGCGGATTGGATATTCATAGGCTTCTGCAATCCAGACACGACCGCGATCATCCAGCGCCATTGCAATCGGTTGCATCACTTCAGGTTCCGCAGCGGCGACCGTAACTCGAAAGCCTTCAGGTACTTTCATCGCTGCCGCAGCTTGAGCCGCATCCACTTTGGCTAGAGGATAGTCATCGGGTACCAACTTGATGCTGGCGGGCGTGAATTTCTTCGGTGCCGATTTGTGGAAGCGGAAGTTATCGAAATTTAGATGTCCCCAGCCGTTCTTCGACTCGTCCACCAAGCGGACCATGATCATCTTGCCTTGGTAGGGGCGCAGATCGACATGGACTTGACGAAGATTCTCTACATTCTGACCGACGATTTGGTATATGACTTTGCCATCTTCTTTGGAAACAAGCTCGACGCGTGAGGTCGCATCCGCTCCGCCGTTTGCATAAAAACTGGCGTACGGATGCGTGACTTCGAAAGGAGCACTTGTCAAAGTGCCTGTTCCGGTATCTTGCAATTTTTCGAAACCGCCAATCCAAAATTTCCCTTGATGTTGGCTGCTCATGTCAGTGCGTCGTTTGGAAACAACGTCACCTTCGATGGGTTGTCCTTCGAACGCATTGCCTGTCGCAGTCCAATCTTGTAACGTGCCCGTTTCGAAGTCGAGATTCAAAGGCTTACCATCGGCGGACAATGGCAACTGTGAATCTTCATCATCAACCGCAGCCGCCTTTGCCTCTTCCGCTGACACGAGGCGAACCCAATCGATTCCGACCATATAAGCTTTGGCCGCTTTAGGGTTCGCACCCACGATTTCGATTCCAAAGTCATGTTCGTCACCAGGATTCAATTTCACATCGTCAAAAGTGAGAACACCGGTGGTGATGACTTGAGGATGGTAAAGGTCGACAGGGGCTCCGACTGGCTTGCCATCAATGGTTATTTGAACAATGGCATAATCCAAAGCGCAGGTGAGCGCCAGTTGCAAAGTAGTAGCTTTGGCATTGCCGGGGATTTTGGCCGTGAGCGTGTCACCAGGTTTCGCGCCTGTCCACCAAAGTTGCGATTCGCCACTCCAGGCATCTTCAGCAAATCCACCCATACCTTGGGCTGCAGCGCCGCCACCGCTAACTTTTGCTTTGAGCGTTTCACCCTCAACAGCGTCCTTCATCTTGCCCGATGCGCGACCCAATGTTGCTTTTGGTCCACGCATAGCAATCGCATTGGTAATCGATGGCAATTTTTTGCCGGTGTAGAGTTTGGGTTGGGCTGCTTTCCAGGTCGCTTCGTCGACTTCCTTATCGGCATGTGTCAGAACAAAGGCACCTTTCATGCCACCAACGGCAATATCCAGTTTGTTGTCTTTGTTGATGTCGGTGACAACCAACTGACGTCCGATACCGGTATCGGCAGCAGCTTGGTAGGGAAGCCAATCTACGCCATCTTTCGTACGACGGAGCGCGAAGTAATACACCACTGCACCGGCATCCCACATCGGGCTCTGGCGATGATGTGAGTAATAGGTCTTGCCGGTGACAATGTCTTTCAAACCATCTTCGTCAATGTCTGCTAATTGCACCGAATGGAGTTCAGAGAAGACGACACCATATTTGTTTTCAGATGGATGGCTTCCCATGATGAGATGGCGTTCAAAGGTTGAGTCGCCACCGTCACGTTTTTGTTGGTACCAGGAAAGACCAAAGTCGTGGGCCGCTTCACTGGTGATCACATCGTTGAGTCCATCGCCATCGACGTCATAGACCAGCATTTCCGCACCACCGTATGCGGAACTGAACGTGGCAGCATGCGGTTTCCAACGCGCAGTGGTCGCGTTAGTCGCTGGTTGCTCCAACCAGCCTTTGGAATGCACGATATCCAAACGTCCGTCACCATTGATGTCGCCGACACCCAAGCCGTGACCAAATTTTTTATCGGTTACCTGTTCGCTAACCGCATGGAACTTCCAAGCTTCCAAAGGTTTGGTGCGATCGATGGTGGCAAAGCCGAAGAAACCATCGCGCGTGCATACCAACTCGGGCGTTTCGTCGCCCACCAACTGCGTAAAATGGGGTGATTCGTTGGATACCCAATCAAAGACTTGATGTTTGATCCAAGCGCGTTTGGTCCGGCCTGGGTTTTGATAGACATATGCTGGAGTGCCTGGGAAACCTACAACAAAAATATCGTTGGCTCCATCACCATCAAAATCGTAAATCCAATTGAAAAAGTTGTCGGCATAACCTTCGCGGTTTTGCGGTTTCGGTGGATAGAACTCTGAAGCCTTCTTAAAGTCCGGACCGGCATACCAGTGCGGACCATACACGATGTCGTTGACACCGTCGCCATTGATATCGCCAACGCCAACTCCTTCCGAATAGTAGACGTCGGTGATGGGTGTGTTTTCAAATTGATGCAAAGTATTGGGATTCTCTCCACGAACACTCGACAAGTGATTCGTAGTGAGCGAAAGGGTTGTCAGCGAGACAACGGCCAATAGTTGACGGAATCGATGGCTCATTTTGCGACTCAACAGAACAAACGGAAGTGAATTCGAAGTTGTGACGGAGGGAGACCGAAAAGATGCGGCCAGGTCGCCGAAACAGGAGGGTACGCCAAAAAGACGCGGACGTATTGTAAACCAAACCGCTGCCGTTGACGATTCAGTTACAACAAAATCTCGCGAATGACATGTCCATGGACATCGGTAAGTCGCCGTTGAATGCCGTTGTTATAGAAAGTTAGTTTTTCGTGATCGATTCCAAGAAGGTGGAGAGCCGTTGCGTGCAAATCGTAGCAAAATAAGGGGGTTTCTGCCGCCTGATAGCCTAACTCGTCCGTTGCCCCATAACGGGTTCCACCCCTAATGCCGCCACCTGCCATCCAAGCTGTAAAGGCTCCCGCATTATGGTCGCGGCCTTTGCCACCCTGTGCGGCAGGTTGTCGCCCAAACTCAGTAGTGCAGATGACGAGTGTGCTCTCGAGCATGCCCCTCTCCTTCAAATCCGCCAGCAACGCGGAAGCTCCGCGATCAAGCACCGCACCCCAATAGCCGTGGTCCCTTGGCAAGTCCTCATGCGAATCCCAATTGGGACGAATCTTTTTAGCCGTTGTATTTTCCGCTCCGCAAAAGATCTGCACAAACCGAACTCCGCGCTCCACCAAACGCCGCGCTAATAGGCATTGCCGACCAAAGGAACCTTCCTCAGGATGAGCGAGCCCGTAGAGTTCTTGCGTGGCTGCGGTCTCCTTCGAAATATCAGTCGATTCGGGAGCACTTAATTGCAATCGCGCGGCAAGTTCATAGGTCGCGATGCGCGCATTCAAATCTGCTTCGTTTCTTTGGGCCGCATGTTCTTGATTGAGCCAATGCAAAAACTGTTGCGCAGCTTCGGGGTTCTGCTGACTCTCCTTGAACTTGGTATTGGGGAATAGGTCCGCGATAGGGGGTTTATTTGTCGCGACTTCCAATACTGTTCCCTGATATTCAGCGGGCAAAAATCCAGCACCCCAATTGCTGACACCTCCTGGAGGTAAACCGCGAACATCGGGAAGAACTACGTATGCGGGAAGATTATCATTCATGCTGCCCAGACCATATGTCACCCAAGATCCCATGCTTGGGAAACCTGGCCGTGTAAATCCACTATTCATCATGAACATCGCAGGTCCATGCAGGGCTGATTTACTTTGCATCGAATGGAGAAACGCAATATCGTCGATCTGTTGGCTGAGCTTCGGAAATAGATCGCTCATCCATAAACCGCTTTGGCCATGCTGCCGAAACTTCCAAAAGCTTCCTTGGCAGTTGCCTGGTTTCGATGCAAAAAAAGTGAGCTTACCATCAGCGTCAAAAGGCTGGCCCGTCCTCTTTTCTAATTCGGGCTTGTAGTCCCAAGTATCAACTTGACTCATGCCACCGGGACAGAAAATTTCGATGACCGCTTTCGCTTTGGGTGCATGCGTGAGATATGACGCCGGCTTCCCGTCCGACGTATGGGCATGTACCGCGTCTCGATGCAGCAAATCGGCGAGTGCAATTCCACCCAAGCCACCAGCGAAATTCCAGAGCATGTTTCTTCGTGAGAGATTCATTACTGCAGTCCTGGTTAGTCCACGAAGATGAATTCGTTTGAATTGAAAAGCATCAAGCAGAGCGTCTCTAAATCCGTTTGCTTGCTCAATTTCATCGCCGCCGCGATTTCGGATTTCGAGGGCTGGCGAGCATAGGCCAATTCGAAGGCGCGCACGACAATGCGCTGTGAATCATTGCCGCATTCCTGTTGCAATCGATCCGCAAACCGCCGAGCTTGATCACGCATGAAGTCGTTGTTGAGCAAGGCCAGAGCCTGTAAAGGCGTGGTCGTGTGATCGCGAACGGGAGTTAGGTTAGCTGCATTCGGACAATCGAGCGTCGCCAGAAACTGATGTGTTGTCGTGCGGACGATGTAGCGATATATCGACCTGCGCCACAAGCTGGGTTCATTGGCAGGCTTGTACCGATAGACGGGAGCGTACTCTTCTTGATAGTCGAAGTCCTCATAGCCGGGGCCATAAAATTCTCTATCAAGACAACCGCTCAGGCTCAAGACCGTGTCGCGTAAAGCTTCTGCGTCGAGTCGCTTCGGCGATCGTCGCCACAGCCATTGGTTCTGCGCATCGATTGCGTAAGCAGAGTCTTGTTTGAGCGATGATTGTTGATAGGTGTAGCTGCTGCAAATCAGTCGCTGAATGTGCTTAATCGACCAATCATGTTCGATCAATTCGGCCGCGAGCCAATCGAGAAGTTCTGGATGGCTCGGTGGGTTGCCGCCTAAGCCAAAGTCGCTCGGAGTGTCGACGAGTCCTCTGCCGAAATGGTAGTGCCACAAGCGGTTGACGATAACCCGGGCGGTCAGGGGATTTTTCGAATCGGTTAACCATTGTGCAAACGCGAGTCGTCGCTCGTCGTCCGTCGTAATCGCAGGCAAGTTCATCGCAACCGGCACACAGCGAATTGCATTAGGTTGCACGCTTTCCAACGGATCTTCGGGATTGCCACGCCGTAACCGAAAAATGGGTGTTTCCGTGCCCGAAGTGATACCAAAGTAACGGATAGGGGACTGCAATTGATCTTTGGCTAATTGTGCCGCCTTTAACTCTAATTCAATGCGTCCGATTTCTGCCTGAACAATTCGTTGCGCCTCAGTGTTGTTGGGGGATGGTTCATCGATCACCAACAATGGATCGATAAAGCAAACTTGGTCATGACCAATGCCATTGCCATTGTCGGTAACCAGAAACGTCAAAAAGCGATGTTTCTTTTGAAGAGCCACATCAATGGGGTATAAGCCGTCAAGCCGTCCGAGCTTTTCAAATTTAGCAACCTCAAAGCCATCAAGAAAAATAGCTACCGTCGCCCCTTCCCTTTCTGTCTGACCGAAATATCCCACTCCGCTTTGGAACCGAGCGAATTCCTTTTGGGATGCTGTGCTCAATTCGTCGAGATCTATGCTGAAAGCAACATTGGCATGTGTTCCTAACATGTTATGGCCGGCAGAATAGTCGACTCCAGCGAGCTGCAGCGAATGTTGCGCATTGACTGGGCCGTTGCGTATAGCGTCCCAGCAGGCGCCGGAGGTATCTGGTATATCGATTTCTATCCCTGTTGAAGTGACTTGAAGCCGATGGTTTGTGCCATCGACCAACCCGTCGGGTATGGCGATTCCATCAAGTCCAACGGTGTTGACGGTGCTAAAATGGTTGAGGCGAAGGTTATCAAGAAAGCCACGTTTTTCGAGTTGAATATTACCTGTTGCCGGATCAATGCCCGCGTCGAACTTGCCGGTGCCAAATCCATTTCCTCCACCAACTACATCTGCCAAGTCCAAGCCATTGTTGCGAAGTTTGCGCAACTGACTATTCAGTTCAGCGATCTTCTGCGTAAGCTGCTTCTGCGACTCGTCATATTCCTTGAGTTGCAGATAATCGACAGGGCGATCGCTGCGGCGGACGGCGGCGAAAAGCGATATCATTTCATAATATTCAGCTTGTGATATCGGGTCGAGTTTGTGTTCATGACAGCGGGCACAGTGAATTGTCACACCGCATAAGCTGGTCATGATCTGTGTCAACATGTCATCCAGGTCGTCCGCTCGTGCTTGCCGACGCAGCACTTCGTTTTGAGTTTCTTCTTGTCCAACAAAGTCATATGGACCAGCCGATAAAAAGCCAGTGGCGATAACAGAATTGGAATCCCGTGGGGCCAATGCATCTCCCGCGATTTGCTGGCGTACGAATTGATCGTAGGGGAGATCATGATTCCAGCTGTTGATGACATAGTCTCGATAGCGCCAAGCATTTTGACGACGCTGGTCGCGTTCGAAGCCGTGTGTGTCGGCATAGTGGGCGATATCAAGCCAGTGTCGAGCCCATTTTTCTCCATAAGCAGGGTCAGCTAACCATTGCTCAACAACGCGACCATAATGTTCCTCAGGTGATTCATGTGCCGCAAGTGCTGGTTGGTTTATGGGACTTAGTGGCAATCCGTGGAGGTCGTACGAAAGACGACGCAGGCGATCCGTCCATGACGCCAGCGGAGATTGTGGGAGCCCTTTCTCCCGGAGTTTTTGAATGATAAACGAATCGATCGAATTAAATGCGATGTAGTTGGTATCTAAGCTGTTGTCGCCTTTGGGGGTGGGTAAAGCGGGCCTAGAAATAGGTTGCCAAGCCCAGTGTGACAAGCGACTATCATCATTAGCTGCGTCTTCGTTCATCGGAAGATTCGGAAGATCGGCATCGATCCATGTCTTGATTTGTTGAACCTCTTCGGGGGAGAGGCCCGCGCCCTCTGGCGGCATACGATCTTCTTCAATACTCGTGATCCTTTTCACCAATTCGCTCTTGTCGGAGTCTTGACGCACAACGATGGGTCCGTTGTCACCTCCCGTCAAAATGAACTTTCCGCGATCAAGACGTAAACCACCTTCGCGTTTCGTCGCGCCATGGCATTGGTAGCAATGTTTTTCGAAGATGGCTTGGACAGCGGAATAGTCTTGAGCGTTAAGTGGCGGGGTGGCCAACCAGTACAAGCACGCGAATATCGCAAAGGTCGCCCAGTGTCGCTGGGAATAAGAACCGAGATAACGTTTTAGTAGTTCGCTCATTTACGAGTCCCTCGCGCGTGCGCTTGGAAATCGCGAATGGCTTGTTTCAAGTGCCGCTGCATACGATCTGCGGCGAGATCGGGTTGGTGATTGCGAACAGCATCCAAAATGGAGCGGTGCCCGCGTACGGCATGTTGAATGCCAACATTACCAAGCGTTGCTTTCATCGAACTTTGCAGTCCAAGATGGAATGATTCGAGAATGGAGATAAACAATGGGTTATGTGTCGCTCGAGCCAACCCCACGTGAAACTCGCGATCGGCGTCAACTTGGTCGCTTAGTTTTTTAGATGTTTTCAAGCGTTCTATGGATGAGGCAAGGCGATCGATTTGGTCGGAAGATGCGCGTTGGGCGGCGATGCGGGCCACTTCTGTCTCGAGCGGTAAGCGCACTTCCATCAATTCGTGAAACGTCGCCCCTTGTCTCGCCATGAAGAGTTTTAGTTGTTCGCTCAATAACGAATTGGAGACGGGCAAGATTTGAGGAAGTTTACCTTGCTGTATTTCAATAAGACCTTGGGCTTGTAACGTAGTCATCGCTTCACGAACGGCCGTTCGCGAGATTCCAAGGTCACGAGCCAGGATCGCCTGTGAGGGAAGCGACCGCTCTTTACTGTCGGTACGCAAGATGCGTTCCTTCAGTCTTTCAACAGCTTCTTCAACGATACCGACAGGAGCGCGGACGGTTGACATGGAAAATTTCCACTTATACTACAAGTTGGGTGAACTTGTAGTATAAGTGACGGGCGCACAAAAAACACCCACCTTCGCAGATGGGTGTTTATGTGGAGTCAAATGGAAAACGTGGACTAGTTAAGACGCGCTAGACGCTCACCATCTTTCAGAAGTGCGATGAGAGCAAGGTCTACGGAAGAAGCAAAGGTATCGGTACTGCGCGGTCCAATTTTGCTTCCCATCGAGAGCAGTTCATTCATACTGGCGGATGATGTTGGTTGTGGGCCAAGCAGCGAGCGAGTTGCCAGTGGGTTGGGGGAAGTCAAAGGAGTGAAGGTTGGGCGACCATTTTGAGCAGGCACAAGTGCTTGTGTCCAATTGGAACTGGTAAGTCCAGTGCTGGCAGGACCACCCGCAATCGGTGGCGGTGGAAGTACCTTGCCTGCGTCATCATTGATAATGATGCCGTCGGCTAACCCATCGGTGATCACTGCGCCGAAAGCTCGCACAATCTGTACCGAGAAGGTCTCATTATTTTCAGCTTTGCGATCACCTAAAATTGGAATAGCAATGGTGGCGGAGGTTGAGCCGGGTCGAATCGAAACTTGACCGGATACAGCTACATAATCGCGATCGGCGGTGGTTGCCGTACCATTGATGGTAGCGTAATGGATGGTGACGAAGGCTTTAGCTGGTGCAGCTAATGCGATCGAGAAATACATATTCTTGCGGCCCGTATTCCCTTCGATAGTTGCACTATCGGAAATGGTTAGACCTTGCTCACTATCATCATTGATAATGGTCCCGATACCAGCGTCATCAATGATGGTCCCCTGTTGCGCCGCGAATAATCGCAAGTAGAAACTTTCATTGTCTTCGATGATGTTATCGCTGATAATGTTGACTCGAACATAACCGGTTAGTTGTCCCGAGGGGATCACCAGCAGCCCGGATTCTGGCTGGTAATCTCCACCTGCTTTGGCAGTTCCATCCGCAGTCGCATAGGATATCGCCACATTCTCTGAATGCAGACCATTGAGGCTTACGGTGAAGTAGAGTGATTTGTAGCCGGAGTTACCCTCTACCACCGATACGTCTTCGACAGTTACTGCGGGGAGATCTTCGGAAACGATTTCGCCCGTACCAAATGGTGTACGGATAATGGAATTGGTTGGGTTAGAAAGCAGAACTTTGAATTTCTCACGCAACTCAACAGCCGTATCACCCACAACAGTTACGGTAATTGTCTTGGATAGTTCGCCGGCGGCAAAAGTGACGGAGCCCGAGGCTGTGAGGTAGTCGATATCGGCAGTGGCCGTATCTTCTTCAGTGGCCCAGTCAACGGTCACCGTGTTAGACGAAGGTTTTGAGAGAGTGATGGTAAAGACCATATCGGTCGTGCCCGAGTCACCTTCGATCACAGCTTCGTCACTGATAGAGATTTTGGGAAGGGGAGCAATAGAAAGAGATGAAACAACATCAAGCCGTCCATTGGTGACAACCTTTCCATTGAGCGAAGCGGTCGGCCGAGCACCATCCAACAAGGCTTGCTTCACTTCCTCAGCAGTGGCTGTGGGATACACCGATTTGTAGAGAGCGGCTGCGCCCGATACGTGAGGTGTCGCCATTGAGGTTCCATCATAAGAACCGTACGTGTTGGTTGGGAGTGAGGAATAGATGCCCGATCCTGGGGCTCCAATGTCAACTGAGGTGGCTCCATAATTCGAGAACCCAGAAATCGCTCCATCGCTTTGAATCGAAGCGACCGCAATCACGCCATCATAATCGGCAGCCGTTTCAAGAATGTTCCCTGTGGTAGGATCGACTGCATTATTCAAAGTGCTAAGTGATGCTGGATAGGGAGGCTGTACATCGTTATTGATGGTTTCATTTCCTGCCGCACCGATCATGAGGATATCGGCTTTGGCTCCACGATTAATGGCGGCGTGCAGAATAGCGCTATAGCTGTAGCCACGCCATGAGTTGCTGCTGGCGACCACATCTAAACCATGTCGCAGCTTCAAGTCTGTCAGATAATCGTAAGCCTTGACAGTTTGATCCATCGAGAAAGGATAGAAAATTCTCAAGCTGATCATCGAGACATCCCAGTTCACGCCAGCCACGCCTTGCCCGTTACCGCCGGTGCCACCAATGGTACCAGCGACGTGGGTTCCGTGAGAGTCATCGGTGGCATTGTCATAGACCGAACTGTCGTTATTGGAAAAATCCCAGCCGTGAACGTCGTCGATATAGCCATTACCGTCGTTGTCGATGCCATCGACAGGGTCAAACGGATTGGTCCACATGTTATCGACTAAATCAGGGTGTGTGTATTGAATCCCCGTATCGATGATGCCTACATAGACATTTGATGAACCAAGTTGGTTGTTGTCCCACGCCTTTTCTGCTTGTGAGCCGAAGGTATTTGAGGGAACTCCCGGCGTCAGCGCAGCATCGCGGCTGTACATGCCCCACAACGATCCATTGGTGTAGTAAGTGTCGTTTGAGATCGCAGCGATGTCGTAGACATAGTTTGGCTCAGCCGCCAGTACGCCATCTTGGGTACTAAAATAATCAACCGCTTGTTCGACGGTCATGTTGGCATCGAGAGTAATCTTTTCGATAACGCCCGCACCCGAGCGTTGCATCATAGCCGTGTGAATTGTTTCGGCGAGTACAGAACCCGCGGGACGAATCTGGGCTCGCATTTCGGGCGTCGCATCAGATTCAAACTGAACAAGGATTTCGTTGGAAATAAAGTCGGCTGCCAAGAGTCGTCGTTCTTCAAGCATTTCAACTTGGAGCTTCGAAGTCCGCAATAACTGTGCACGCAACTTACGCTGCATGCGATTTTGGCCAAGTCCACGTCGATGCTGGGGGCGAATTCGCATGGGAGATGCTCCAGGGATAATGGCAAACGCATGCGAGCAACGAAATTACAACCACTGCGCAGGATGAATACGCAGGGGTATCTCGTGGTGAGCTACGTCGCTGGAATAGAGGATGGAGATAAGGTCAGGTGAAAAGTAGGCGGTTCGAAAAGGTAATGAACCAGCCAAGAGTGTACTGGGATTCGATACAAGAATCTACAGAAATTTCTATAGAAAACGCCTGAACCTTTCGGTACAGGCGTTTTCTCGAATTCTTCAAAAATCTACAAACGGTTTGCTCAGTTGAGCTTAGCCAATCGCTCGCCATCTTTCAGCAGAGCGACCAAGGCTAAGTCGACCGAGGCGGCGAAACTGTCAGTGCTACGTGGGCCAATGCGACTTCCCATCGCCAAAAACTCGCTCATGGATGGAGTGCTGTTGGAACGCGCAACATTTAAAGATCGCGATGAGCTAGTGGTGTTGAGAGGTTGCAAAGCCACAATGGTTGTTCCATTGCTGGAGCTTCCCGTCGAGACCGTTGCATAGGTTGGGCGAAGGTTCGCGCTGGCTGCCGCTTCTGCAAGCGTCGAAAAGCCAGCTGGTGCGGGCGGAGGTGGAATCACTTTGCCCGCATCGTCATTGTAGATGGTGCCTTCCGCTAGTCCGTCCGAAATCACAGCACCGAAGGCGCGAACCAATTGTACATAGAAGATTTCGTCCGTTTCAGCTTTTCTATCGCCAATGATGGGGACGACAATCGTTGCCGATTGACCACCGGGACGAATCGAAACCTGCCCCGAAACCGCTGCGTAATCACGATCGGCTGTAGTGGCAGTTCCATTGACCGTGGCGTAATGAATCGTCACGAAACTCTTGGATGGTTGAGCGAGAATTACCGAGAAGTACATGCTCTTTCGACCGGTGTTGCCTTCGACAACACCGCTGTCGTAAATCGTGAGACCTTGCTCGCTATCGTCATTGATGATGGTGGCTACGGCTGCTTCATCAACAAGGTTGGCGCCTTGGGTTGCATTGAGTATCAAGTAGAACGACTCGTTATCTTCGATGATCGTATCACCCATGATATCAACGCGAATGGTTCCGCTCCTGGAACCCACAGGGATGGTCAGTGTACCGGAAACGCCCTGATAATCACTGCCCGATTTGGCGGTACCGTCCGCAGTTGCATAGGCAACCACCACGTTATCCGAATGCGGATCGCTTAGGGTCAAGGTGAAATAGACGGACTTATAGCCGCTGTTTCCTTCCACAATGCTCACGTCTTCCACGGAAAGACCAGGTAAGTCTTCCGAGATGATTTCACCGATTCCAAATGGGAAATCGATTACGGCATTGGTTGGGTTCGATAAGTCAACATAAAACTGTTCGCGGAGTTCAACATCTAAGTCGCCGATCACATCGACTGTGATAGTCTTTTCTGTTTCGCCAGGATCAAAGGTTACTGTGCCCCAAGTGAGAACATAATCGACATCTTCTGTGGCACTATCTTCGCGCGTAGCATAATCGACTGTCACTACGCTGGTTGATGGTTTTGAAAGCGTTACCGTGAAGATCATTTGGGTTGTGCCCGAATCGCCTTCAACTACCGATTGATCGGAGATACTGATTGATGGTGTCGGTGGTTCAGCGAGCATTGCTGCCACGTTCAAACGACCGCCGGTTACAGTGCGACCATTCATTGACGCGGTTGGCGAAACGGTTTGCAGGAGAATTCGACGAATTTCCTCTCCGGTCGCATCTGGATAGTGCGACTTGTAAAGGGCAGCGGCACCTGTCACGTGTGGCGTTGCCATCGAAGTGCCACTGAACGCACCGTAAGTGTTCGCGGGCAATGTGGACCAAATCGTATCACCCGGCGCACCAAGGTCGACCGTTGTTGCTCCATAACTAGAAGTGCCCGATTTGGCACCACTTGCGGTAATGTTCGCAACGGCTATCACGCCTTCATAAGCAGCAGGTGTTTCGGTACCACCAGTTACCAATGTGCTGTAATTGCTCGGATAATTCGCGACCGCGTCATTGTTTTGATTGGAATTACCAGCTGCTGCGAAAAATAGGATATCTCTCTTGGCAGAGCGAATGATGGCAGCATGCAGGCCCGCGCTGTAGCCACCTCCACCCCACGAGTTATTGCTCGCCACGATGTTCATGCCATGTCGAACTTTAAGGTCGGACAGGTAGTCCACTGCCTTGATCGCGTTGGCTGTTGTGCCCGAAGGAGCCAGAAATTTTAAGCTGATGATTGAAACGTCCCAGTTCACACCAGCCACACCGACACCGTTACCACCTTCAGCACCGATGGTGCCAGCGACGTGGGTACCATGGTCATCCGCGGTGCTGTCGTACACGATTCGATCGTTACCTGCAAAGTCCCAGCCCCAGGTGTCATCGATGTAGCCGTTGTTGTCATTGTCAATTCCATCGACCGCGTCGAAAGGGTTGACCCAAATGTTGTCGTCCAGATCAGGATGTGTTACTTGCACGCCCGTATCGATCACACCAACAATAACACTGCTTGATCCAATGATATTTTGATCCCAAGCTTTTTCAGCTTGACTGCCGAATTGGTTGGTGGTGCCGCCAGGACCAATCGCTGTTGGAGTATCGTCGCTAAACATGCCCCACAAGCTGCCGTTGGTGTAATACGTGTCATTGGAGACAACGGCAGGAGTCACAATGTAATTGGGCTCAGCATATTTCACACCGTCAACATCCTGAAAGTGTGATATGCCTTGTTCGACCGTCATCGAAGTTGCAAGCTGAATGCGTTCCATCACGCCTTCACCCACCCGCTGCATCATGGCAGTTTGAATGGTCTCAACGACCGTGGAACCAGCAGGCCGTGTGGCAGCTCGCATTTCTGCGGTCATCGATGAATCGAATTGGACGAGAATTTCACCGGCCAAGAAGTCGGCCGCCATAAGTTGACGCTCTTCCAATCTTTCGATACCAAAACGATTTGAACTGAGAGCTTTCTGGCGTCGTAACTTGGCTCGTCGACGCGATTTCGACAGACGTGCAGCAATCTTCTTGGTCAGCGACATAATACAACAACTCCACGACGACTCGCTCAACGCGCAGAATGCCCATGGATCGAGCCACTTCAAGGGCCCAATGGGGCACGCCGCTAATCGACGAGTTCCGCAAAAATAGGAAATGAGGATAAGTTCGGTCGGAACGAATATAGAGAGGATCGTATAGTCGGAGTGTAGCTAAAGGAGGGAGGATAATCCATACAAATCCTACTAAGTTTAGAACGACACCCCCTCTATTGGCTGGATTTTTCGATGCGAACTTTGATCGGAATCGATGTTGGGTTGCCTGCAGACTGAGATCGCAGGTGGAAATAGCGGGTTTGAGGCTGAACCCAAGGGGCTGCTGTTATAAAAAACTCACGCTCCGTTTGGCCTTCGGGTAGAAGTAAGCCGTTGAGTCCGATGTTGTCGATGAAGACCCCGTGGGGCAGATTGCGTCCAGAATCGTCGTTGCCGAAAGCGATGGGGCCACCGTTTTCAAAACGTTCGATGCGCAATTTCGCCGAAGTTGTTGTGCCTGGCCGAACCACGATTTCGAATTCATGATCGGTTGGCACGGCACCGCTTAGTGGCTCAATATGAATCGCCACTTCGGGTTTGGCATCGATAGCCGCCAGACGAAGTTTCAGTTTGCCGGAGACGTCAATTTCTTGTCGATTACCGCCAATCACAGCTCTCGCTTTGAGTCCCAATTCGAGTGGTTTTGGTTCATCAGGCAAGTTCGCATTCATTTGCGCGAAAATGGTAGCGGTGGCTTTGTTTTGACCTGCTTCAATGGTCAGTGGTTTAGTGACCACAAATCCATCCGGCAACCCCATGATTTCTATCTCGACAGCATCTTCAAATCCATCAAACCGTTTTGCAGTAACTCCGAACTCGCGCCCGCGACCAATAGGAATAGTGAGGTCGCCGCCATCCAGCACAACCTCAAAGCGAGGCTTCGCGGGGCGAACTAGTAGTTCATACTTGTAATTGTTTCCTCCGAAGCCACTGCTATCACGAACGCGCACTATGTAGTTGCCATCCGCCGGTGCAACGAAAGTTAAGTGTGAGTCGCTTCCCCACTCTCGGCGGCTATCGTCATCGTTTTCATAATAGATCGGAAACGTCGGCAAACCATTGGGAGCGGGCGATTGGCCGGGCACCAATGGACGCACGATGTACGCAGGAGCTCCTAACGCATGCGCTGTGGGCGTAGTATCAAAATAGGTGTATCGCGATCCATAACCAGGATAAACCTTGAAGCCTGAGTCCGGGCCACGCGGATAGAGCCAGAGTTTTACTACTTCTCCATCTGAATACAGGAACTCATTAAGTTCCATCTCTTGCCATTTATGCAGACGAAAATCGTCGATCGAGATACTGTCTTTGCCGCGGAACGTAAAGTAACTCTCGCGCACCGCCTGTAAGTTGACTCTTAACACGGGCGAGCCATCTTCGTGCAGAATATCAATGCGGCTATCGAGCGGCGACTTGTCTCGAGCGGCTTTGATTTCGACGATCCAAGTATCGCCCTTTTTCGCTTGGAACTTGTATAGGTCGGCGTCTTCTTTCCCTGATTGGCTATTAGCTGGATCGATGGCACCTCGCACGACAAATGGTGCGGTGACTGTTTGAGCTTCTGCAATTTGGGAATTGGGTTCAATTTCTTGGGCTTCATTCAGCGTAGGCATATCGCCCATCGAGCCTGCCGACGCTTCGCTAGGAAGTATGGTTTCTTCTGCCGGAGGTGGAAGTGTTTTTAGTTGAGATATCTTTCCACTGCGCGCGAGGACCAATATTTGTTCATTGTTTGCAGTAAATTCGCAACCGGCAGGTGCACCTTGCTCCAGTGGTAAAGCTCCCGCTAAGCGAAGATCGCGCCCGGTCCATTGCTTTAAGGAACCGTCGCTTCCCAAGCTGATAACGCGTTGATGTGCGGGATCGATACGCAGTTGAATCAGGGACGTTTCATGTGCGAAGCGTGACTCACGGAGTGGATTGATCGCTGGTCGATCTAGTGAGACGAGATCCCAGCGTCGCAACTTGCGATCAGCGCCACCGGCATAAAACGAAGTTCCATCGGGTGAAAAACGAACGGCGTATTGTTCCTTTTCTCCCTGAGACAAAGTATCCAATCGCTCACCCGATTGAATGCTCCAGAGCTTCACCGTTTCATCAGCACTGGCTGAGGCGACGACGCGGCTGGACGGATCGATATCCAAATCATAGACCGCACCATTGTGGCCAGCGAAGCGTTTGACAATTTGATTCGATTGCAAGTCTCGCAATTGAATTTCACGATCGTAACCGGCAGTGACTAACCATTTCTTATCAGGTGAAATGACGGCGCTATAGAGGATGTCCGAATGGCATTCTGTGTGGAGTTTCTTGTCGCCTGTATTCAGATCGATCACGGCCACTTCACCCCCGACGCCTTCTACACCGCCACCCGCAACGAGTAGATTTTCGGCAGGATGAAGTCTCAAGCTGGTGATCTTCCCGGCAAACCCATCCCAGCGTCGCACGATGTTACCTGTCGCAATTTGCAATTGGACCACTTCGCCAAAGCGGCCTGCGATCACATGTTCGCCATCGCGCATGACAACGGCTGCTGTATAAGGTGGAGTGACTCCAGCTTTGGGTTGAACTTTGGGCGTGTTCAATCGCATTGCCAAAGGCTGAGGGGCTGTTAGAGAGGCAACTGCACCCGCATCGATCCATTGGGCCAGACGATCGATCTCTTCCAGGGAGGGTTGTGGCTCATCCTCTGGTGGCATTCGCGGTTCGAGCTTGCCCCGAATCAATTGGATCAGTTTGCTTTCTTGACTTTTGCCAGCTACGATCACTTTGCCTTCTTTGTTACCGGCCATCAAACTTTCAAAAGTTTGGAAAGAGAAATCGCCTTCTTTTTCGTTTCCGCGATGACAATTGCCGCAATACTTGATCATCAGCGGCTCGATGTCGCGTTGATAATCCAATTGATCCGCAACAGAAAGAGAGCTCAGACATATGCTTATCCCGAAAAGTGCCCAAAACCAAAGAAGGGCTCGTTTCGAGAGATGCATTATCGTATGTGGGAGGCGAGCAAACATGAGCAGAAACTTAGTGGGTGGGCGGGGGAGATATGGAGAAGACTCTTCTATTAAACACTAACCCAACCTCAGAATCCACTGGCTAATTCGAGTTAGACCGGGCCCGAAAACGCTTGGTTCGTACCAAGCATTTGGGTGCTAGGGAGTCAATAGCTCTTGGATTTCAGCCAACAGAATTGAGGGGTGGTGAATCGAAGTCGTCTTCAGAGCAAAAAAGTTCGACAATACACGGACGTTGATACGAATCGGAGAACAATTGCGGTATACTGCAGCCGATTGATAAAAGGTCAAGCGAGCGTGATAGCTAGGCTTGATGGATATACTCATTTAATACCGATCAAAATTGAAGGCGCTGAAGATTATGTCCGACACGAATTTTCTTGACTCCAGTAATTCGCCCTTCAAAGCGTCGCTGGGGGGCCAAGCACAGGAAATTCGTCCCAAAGAACCGCAGGGAATTGGTGGTTGGTTGATTTTGGTCGCCATTGGTTTGGTGGTTTCGCCTATTCGTATCGCAGCTAGTCTGTTCTTGGTTTACGTTCCGATTTTTACCGACGGTACGTGGCAGGCTCTCACTTCGCCATCGTCTCCCAACTATAACGCGTTGTGGGCTCCGATTCTCATTTTTGAAATTGTGGCGAATATGGGTTTCGTGGTGGCCTACATAGGACTCGCGATACTATTCTTCATGAAATCGAGCTGGTTTCCGAAGATGTATATCACCTTTGCGTTGATCAATATCGCTTTTATCATCGTCGATGCGTGGTTAGGTTCGATGGTTGTGGTTGATGAACCCATGTTTGATCCCACTACGACGAGAGAATTGTTGCGATCGGTTATCGCAACGGCAATTTGGGGACCATATCTGCTGATCTCGAAGCGAGCGAAGAATACTTTTGTGAATTAACTGAAAATCGTTTGAGCTTTACAGTTTTTTTGCTCCCCTCGTCTTCCCTCGTAGCTCCTACTTCGTACTCAGCGCAGCGGTAATCGTCTTCGTGCTCGTGCTCGTGCTCGTGCTCGTGCTCGTCATCGTCATCGTCATCGTCATCGTGTTCGTGTTCGCCCTCGAGTCGACGACGAGCAACCCAGTTAACCTGTGCGGTCGAGTGTCCCACACTGCTGGCTATTCTGTTTTCGCACCTTCCTCAATCCATTTGCGAATCAATTCCAATTCCTGAGCATCGAAGACTTTTCCTTCACCACCCGGTGGCATTTGTTCCTGTTTGAGTCGCTTATAGAGTGGACTATCGATCGCTTTTTGGGGAATCACAACCGGGCCGTTTTGGCTTCCCTTTTTAATACCTTCAGCAGTGGTCAAGGTTAGCCCCACAATGCGAACATCTTCGCTGTGGCATTTACTGCAGCGTTCCTTCAGTAACGGTAAAACCTGCTTCTTGAAATCGATAGGGGAAGGCGGCTCGGTCCCAAACGCTACACCCCCAAACGCGACGATGCAGAATGCGACAACGCAGAATACTGCAGCATTCAGCAGTCTGTAGGAGGCTAGGGAGGTTAGTTGTTGGTGCGCCAAGATTCGCAGGTGCTTCATGGATTTTCAAAACGTTGGATCGGTTTTGGTGTTTGGAGATTCTTCAGTGGTTGCCAAGGACGTGAAAGTTCCGATCGTACTTTAGACATTCAGATTTTGCGATACGATTTCACCCGTAGGAGTCACGGTGATTTCTAAGTCACCAAAGGCGGTTCCGAAATTGCGAGTTCGCAAGTCGCGACAGCGGATTACATGGCTGCCATCGTCCTTGAGATCGTCTGAGACAACGTGGTAACCAATGGATAGTTGGCGCATGGTTTGGAAGTAAGTTGAGGATGCGAGCGTCGCTTGCCATTGTTCATCGAGGATCGCGATGTTCTCTTCTTTGATGACGGTTCCCGTCAATGCACTGAAATTGATAAGTTGAGCCAGCGAAGGATCGAGCCTGCGGTAACCCATTAATTGCCAGGGAAGAAAGGCACTTGGAATCAGGGATTCTAACTGCAGACCTATCTTTTGAATCGCGCGTTTTCGCAACCAACCTTTCCAGGCAAAGTACGACATCAGCAACACAAGATAAACGACAGTCTGCCAAATCGAAGGTCCCGATACAGTGGTAAACGACCAAGCGAGTACGGTCAGCATCAATGCGGTTAAAACGATTGTGCCTACATCGATAAAGAAGATCCATTCCAAACATATGCGTCGCTGAGAAAACGGAAAACCAAGCTTTACACCAAAGGTATTTGTGTAATCGAGCAACGAATGGAACAACATCCCCCCACTGATACCGAAGATCGCGTAGGCAATTTCAGATTGAATCGCTAAACAGATAAATCCCGCAATGGCAACGGTTAGCATAGCGCCAAGGCTATGAGTGAATGTCTGGTGCCAAGTGAGAAAACACTTCTTACCAAAGATCCGGCTGAAGGCATCGAGGTCTGGAAGGACGGACCCCAGTATGAAGCCCGCACTCGCAGCTGGGGCTGTGATTAAACAAGGGCCAGCTACGGCAACTCCCATCAAGGCATGGGTTACGATATCCATACGTTTGTCCTGATTGGGATTGCCTAGGCGAACCTCGTTCAGACTTTTTTTATGCAGCCTTACTTTGTCAGTTTGATCGAGACTGTATCGATTTCCTGTCCATTGAAGTAGTTGTAACTCAGCTCACACTTACCTTCTTCGCATTTGTATTGCACAGCTTCACCGGTCCAAAGATTGTTAGGTAGCGTTGGCAGCGTGTTGTCGATGACTTGCGTTAGATCGTTCGGGAAATATCCTTCTTGAGCATAGTAGCGGTCCAACCTTAACGCGATTCGCGAGAGTAAGAGCTGATGCCGATAACGAAACGCGTAACGGCGTAACGACTCGACCGCGGGATAAAAAGATGCGATCGCTTCCTCGCGGTTCTGATCAATGTATTCACTGGTCGATTGGGTGGCCTTTGTCCAGGAGGCCGTTGCTTCCGGGCCTGGCTCGTCGACAAGCTTCGCAAGTTCGCCTGTATTGTTCAGCAGCCATAATTGCTGAGCCATTACGTGAGGCTGATACGCCAATGATGTCCAACGATTGACTCGACTATGTGCGATTCTTGAAATCGTACCGTCAACGTGGAGGTCAACCATCGATAGTAGGTTTTCGCGATTCAAGGGATGGGCAATGTTCTCTAGGCTTGTGAAGCACATCGCTGCTTCGGATATAAGACAATCTTTTAGCCTAAACTCACTTTCGACTTTCTGCAGAAGAGCGTCTGTTGCAAGAAACTGTTCCTCGGAAAGATCGGTCATTTGCATGACCTGGAGAAGATTCTCAAGGGCTTCTTCTCCTGTCCGAATACGTACTAATTGACAAACTAAAAACGAGTCTTTCGCCAGGCACTCTGAACTCTCCAAAATATCAATAGTGCTTTCGAACGCGGCTTGAGCGTCTTGGTCTTCAGCGGCCAGTATGAATTTGGCGCGATAGATCGGGAGAAGTTGATTTAGACCGTCGATGTGCGGAAGAAGAATTCCCATGGGGGAGGGTGTTTCCGTGTCATAAATGAATCGACAGGCGGACAATGGTTTGAGTGCGTCAATTCTGGCAACAATTGCTTCATTGCGTTCGATGTATTTACGAAGGGAGTTTTTTTGGGCTTTGCTTAGTTTGGGGCTGGATGAAACGACAGGGGCCGGTTCAGCGGTTTGCGGGTTTTCCTCGCTACTCGTCATCATCTGCATTTGAGAGTCCGAATTGTATGCGGGCTCTAAAAGTTCATTTGGAATCGGCACCACCTTCTTTAGCTCTTTGCTCAACTGCTTTGCGAGTTCGATGCCTGCCGGATCGGATACTGCGAGATCCGAAAATCGAACAGGCGTCCCTTGCGCAGCGGCAGTCTTAAGACGTTCTTCGAGGGCCGATTTGTTTCTCCAATAATCGGGCCGCCAGTAAGGGAAAACGACAATCACGATGCTTGCCACAACTGCCAATGCAAGCAGTGAGCTTATACCCAAAACGAATCGAGGTCGCTGACTCAATTGCATGGTGAACTCCGAGGACTTTGGGTTATCAGGCATCAGTAAAGTAGAAATGACGATTCAGGGCAGGTTCACTCTAATTCTATGGGGTAGTTCGCGCAGCTTAAAGAAAATAATGGGCGAATTGAGCTCGCAATTTTCCGTCCAAAGAGTTTACCGACCGTTGAAGGCCTAGCCGGTCCTTACTGTGGGCTCGCAAGCGGGATGCCGTCTGCGAATCACGTCTGGGGTTCGTTTGACCCGTAGCTGGAACGCAGCGGAGACTAGGTACCGGTAGTGAAAGGCGCTGCCCTGAATACGTTCTCAAAAAAGAAGTGTAGGATAAAAAGGGTTAGATCCCTGGTTACATATCGACTAGCATACTCTGGTTGAAGTTCTGTGTCGCGCGGGCGACGAAAAGGTCGGGTATTGTGAGGTACGCCATTATGAGCGCCATCGCCAAGCTTAGTGGAAAGGACTTCGACCGAATGGCTCTGCGAGGAGCATTTGTTGACCTGGAGCCTATGAAGGTGGAGCTGATTTATGGAGAACTTCGCTTTGCGAATCCTGCAGGTCCGGTCCATGAAGCCGAAATACAGTTTTTGATGGAGTGGTCCATCTTAAACTCAGATGCTCAAGAGGTGATGGTTCGAGTGCAATCCAGTATCGATTGTGGCGACCATCGTCCTGAGCCCGATCTTGTTTGGTCGCGCAGAATGACGACCAAGCGAATTCGTCCAACACACACAGATGTCTTACTATTGATCGAGGTCGCTGATTCCAGCACAGAACAGGATTTGGGGGAAAAGGCGAAGCTCTATGCCGAACACCACATTCCTGAGTATTGGGTTGTGGATGTGAAGGCGGAACAAGTCCACGTTCATAGGACGCCGAACCAAGGACGCTATCAATCGATCCAATCTATAGGCAAGTCTGCTTTCATCAGCCCACTTTGCCAATCAACTACAACGTTGTCGCTGGCAACGTTATTCGATCTCGATTCATAACAGATAGTCGCGCCCCGTGTAGATATCGCAGCGCTGTGTGGATGTATTGAATTAGTCCAAGTTTGGTTTGTTTCAGAAGCCGAACTAAATCTCAGCGCGGCAACATATGTCCTCGCGCCCGTGCCACTCGTGCTGGACGTTTCGCATCAAGAGGGCGCAGTCGAAATGAATCGAGCCTGTCGGGAATCGATTCTTATCGTCGAAAAAACTTGACTCCATTCGTTCTATAGCGAGCGGTTCCACTTGCCATGTACTGCAACGCAATTCAAGTCCATCAAATCGTCTGGAATCGTGCGTAGCCGAATAACCGAGCGAACCTTTGGCAAAAAAGTCAGAAGCTTCGGTCAAGCTTGAAAACAAGTTGGTTTCAACGAAATCTTGTACATGCCCCGACACATGAATTCGCGTGGAATTGTCGTAGCTGTTGACGTTGACGGATAAATGCGAATCGCTTTCCTGGACCTTAAATGTTGCGTAATGATGTTCGCCTGGAAACAGGGTTCCACCTGCGAACGAATTCAAAAGTGAACTCGAATCACGTCGAGGAATGTAAACGCCCGAACGAGTTTGACCTTGGGCATCCCATTCCACCGCAATTCGGTGCGCGGCATTTTCAGAGTGGATACCCCACGGGAACGGCCAGAGCTTAGGACGTACATTTTTGAGTCGGATCAAACAGATTCCTGCGATTGCAAATCCGCGCACCAACTGAGGTCGAAAAGGTTTGGGCAATACGCGCGCAACAACTTCAGGGTCAACGCGATAGTTGGCTAAAATCCGGCGTTCGATGACACCTTGAATGACGGGAATTCGCATAAGTTACCCATGTGATGCGCGTATGTTCTGACGCAGCTCATATCTTTACAGTCTCGAACCGCAGTCGGCAGTGGTCGTTCATCGAAAAAGAGGGGAAAACAAATGGATTTCTTTCTCCTCGTCGCCTCGTTCCCATGGACTCTGCCTGGGAACTCGCTGCCTGAGAGGCTCCCGCCTCGCCTTACTCCAGAGTCTCTCGATCCAGCGTTTGATTTTCGTTTATGTGTTTTGGAACTCGGCTGGCATAGGCACTGCACGCGAGACAAGAACAATACTCTCCTCGTTCCCATGGGCTCTGCCCTGTTTATCCTACACATTCTCTAGTGCATCAAAATCATCGCATAAAGCCACACGATGGTTTACCGGCATCTGGGCGCAGCGGAGGATGACGAGGCGGGAGCCTCTCGTGCTCCTCGTTACCAGGCAGAGCCTGGTAACGAGGAGCATGGAAATTCAGTTATCACGGCTTTTGCTTGCGACGGCCCCCCGATTCTGTTAAGGTAAAGGCTGGACGTTTGTTTCCAACCCCACCTCAGATTTCCCCACAGCTCGAACTAATTTCTTCTCACCGCAACGGGTTATTTGCCGCGATTCATCAAGGCGAATTCTCGCCGGTCGCGAGTTCCGATATGTATCGTATTTGGTTTCCAATTATTTGCGCGTTGGCCGCCGTCGGACTATGGTCTCGACCTGGTCTCTCGCAAACCGATTCGCGCGAAGGCCTCCAGTTCTTTGAACAGAAAATTCGCCCGTTGTTGGTTACGCACTGTTTCGAATGCCATTCAACAACCACTGAAACCAATGGCGGATTGGTTCTTGATTCAAAAGATGGGATTGTACGCGGCGGCGATCATGGCTCCGCCGTCAACCTGGAAAACTTAGAAGCAAGCCTGTTACTGACGGCAATTCACTACAGCGATCCCGAATTTGAAATGCCCCCCAAAGGCAAGTTGGGTGAACGCGAAATCGCCCTCTTCGAACAATGGGTCAAAATGGGAGTCCCCTACCCTGCCGTAGAGGTGAAGCTCACCGAAAAACCCAAGATCGACATCGAAGCGGGTAAGCAACATTGGGCCTTCCGCGATTTTACCACGCAACCGCTTCCACAATTCACCGTTGCGAATCCACAAGATTCAGCTTCAACCGAGTCAACCACATGGCCTGCACGTAGACACGACGCTTTCATTTTGACGCAACAACAAGCCAATGGTATGCAGCCTAACACGGCTGCTGATAAACGAACGTTGTATCGGCGTGCCAAGTTGGATTTGATCGGGCTACCCGCAACGTACGAAGAACTCGAAGCTTTCGTCAATAATTCGAGTCCTGATGCGTTTGAAAAAGCGATTGAAGCTTGGCTTGCTACACCGCAATATGGTGAACGTTGGTCCCGAGCTTGGCTCGAATTAGTCCGTTATTGCGATGTCCCTGAGCAATGGGCCGAAGTTCATCATACATTCCGCTATCGGGATTGGGTTTTGAATGCACTCAATGAAGATATGCCCTATGATCGATTTGTGCGAATGCAATTAGCTGCGGACCAAATCGAAGACGCGCGCGATGAAGATCTGGCGGCTTTAGGTTTCATCGGTTTGAGCCCCACGTATTGGAAAGAATTGCAACTTCCAGCCGAAATCATTAAGAGCATCGTTTCCGATGAATACGAAGAACGCATCTATAGTTGGTCGAGCACTTTCTTAGGTGTGAATGTATCTTGCGCTCGATGTCACGACCATAAAACCGAACCCTTCACTCAGCAAGATTACTATGCGATTGCTGGTGTTTTTGCCAACAGTCGGCTCGTCGATCGTGTGCTCAACCGTAGCATTAATTCATTGCAAGTGATCGATGCGAAGAAACAAGTGGGTGAGCTCGAGACAAAACTGAACAAACTCCAAGGTGAAATTGCAGCCGTTGAAAAGAAAGAGAAAGAAGCAGCGCTGGCGGAAGCGGAAAAAGCAGAGCTCGACAAAAAGAGAATCGAACGCGAAGAACTGAACTCGCAAATCGCTCAACTAAAATCCGTGCCCGGTTATGATTTGCCTATGGCTCCAGGCACCATCGATGCCACATTAGAAGTGAAGCCCGTGGAGCAGGGACATGGGAGTCGCATTGTTTATGTCGATCAGCCGAAAGAATCTGCGCTCGAAATCCGTGGTAATCCCAATAAGTTGGGAGATGTGATTCCTCGCCGATATTTATCGGTGCTTTCCAAAACTGAACCGATCCGCTTTTCCAATGGTAGCGGTCGACTGGAATTGGCGAATGCGATGTTGGAGCAATCGGGGCCGCTGATGGCTCGAGTTATGGTCAACCGTATTTGGAAACTGCATTTCGGAAGAGGAATTGTCGAAACCCCTAGCGACTTTGGTACTCAAGGGGAACGTCCCTCGCATCCTGAGCTATTGGAAGATCTTGCTCAGAGATTCGTTGAAAATGGTTGGTCGTTAAAATGGTTGCACAAGGAGATCATGCTCTCTAGCACCTATCAACAATCATCGCAATCGAAAGATCATCGCGATCCTGGGAATCGCTTTTTTGCTCGATTCCCCATTCGCCGATTAGAGGTTGAAGCTTGGCGAGATACGATGTTGGCGGTGACGGGTCGCTTAGATTTTCGTGTTGGCGGTGAACCATTTGACCTCAATCAAACCGAAAATGGGCGCAGAACTTTGTATGGAACCGTGGTTCGGCGGGAACTTTCCGACATCTTGCGATTGTATGATTTCCCCGATCCCGTGACTCATAGCCCACAACGTCTACCAACCAGCACCGCGCTACAACAGTTGTTTGTACTCAACAGTCCCTTCATGCTGAGTCAAGCTCATGGGTTATTCGAGCAACTGCAACGCCTCGAATCTCAGGCTATTGAGGCCTCGAATTCCAACGCAGTAACCGATTCGACTCAGCGAAAAATTCAACGAGCTTATCAATTACTTTACGGACGTCTGCCTAGCGATAAAGAGTTGGAATTGGGGCGGCAATTTGTTGGCGATGGCTCACCTGAAGCGTGGCAACTGTATTGCCAAACACTTTTGGGCAGCAATGAATTTTGGTTTGTGGATTGAGCATTATGTTCCCATCGATAATGAATCGAAGATCAGCTCTGTGCAGTATGGGTGGCGGCCTGGGTGCATTGGCGTTGGCAGATGCCTTGCAAGCTGCCCCTATGTTTCACGGGATGGGACCTCATTTTGCGCCGAAAGCGAAACGTATCATTCATCTCTTTATGAATGGTGGGCCTTTTCAATGCGATCTGTTCGATCCAAAGCCCGATCTCAATCGCTTTGCAGGACAAAAGCCCACAGGGGCCGACTTAAGAACGGAACGACCTACAGGCACCTTGATGGCAGTTCCTTTCAAGTTTGCCAAACATGGTGAAAGCGGTCTTGAAGTCAGCGAACTTCTGCCCCATACAGCGCGATGTATCGACGATATCTGCGTATTGCGTTCGCTCTATACGGACAATCCCAATCACGGCCCTGCTCTGTTCATGATGAACAACGGAACCTTGACTCCCAATCGTCCAACTTTGGGGGCGTGGTTGTCTTACGGGCTAGGAAATGAAAACGAAAATTTGCCCAGTTTTGTGGTCTGTTGTCCAGGACGACCTGTGCGATTTGCGGAATTATGGAGCAACGGCTTTTTGCCGGGTGAACATCAGGGGACCTATGTCAATCATAGCAATCTTGATCCGAACAAGATGATTCCCTTTCTGAGCAACGCCAATGCCAACTTCAAATCCGAACAACAGCTCAAGCAATTAGAGTTGATGAGAAAGCTCAATCAAGATCATCTCGCATCTCGAAATCAGAATCCCGATTTAGAAGCCCGTATTCAAGCTATGGAAACGGCGTTTCGCATGCAGATGGAAGCGAGCGAAGCATTCGACGTACAGCGAGAGCCACAACACATTCGCCAGTTGTATGGCAGCGGACATTTTGCAAATGGTTGTCTGCTAGCGCGTCGACTGGCAGAACGGGGAGTTCGATTCACTCAGGTTTATTATGGCAACGGCCAACCTTGGGATACGCATGCGGGGCACAACGAAGCGACCAAGAAATTGTGTCTTGATATCGATCAACCGATTGCCGCACTGTTGACCGACTTAAAGCAGCGCGGCATGCTCGATGACACGCTGGTTATTTGGGGCGGCGAATTCGGACGAACACCGACGACAGAAGGTTCCGATGGACGCGATCACAATCCATGGGGCTTCACGATGTGGATGGCAGGTGGGGGTGTCCAGGGTGGGCTGGCTTATGGGGCCACCGATCCGTTTGGCTTCAAAGCGATGCAAGACAAAGTGCACATACACGATTTGCACGCCACGATACTGCATTTGATGGGATTTGATCACGAAAAATTGATCTATCGGCACGCTGGGCGAGATTACCGGTTGACGGATATCGCCGGCAATGTGGTGCATGACATTATTCGTTCTGCCTGATTCGCAACAGCCGTCCGCTCGAATAGACTAAACTGCGCTTGCTAAGCCCTTTTCTTGTTCGACCTATTCCCAAGTCTTTCCGAGTCGTCCGTCATGCATATCTTTCGCCGCAGTTTGGGAGTCATTCCCTTCGTATTGGGTGCAGTCGGTTTACTCGTGTGTGTTGTGGTGGCAGTTGGCCTATGGATCGCGGGCGAACGCATCGAGCGCATGAACCAATTGTTGTTTTCGCAATCCGATCACCTGTTCGAAATTGCCGATCGTCAGATGCAGCGAGCATCCACCGGATTGAACGAAGCTAATGATGTTCTATTGGCCGCCGAATTGGGGTTGGAGCGAGAATTTGACGACGAAATGGTTCGACAATTTTTGGCGAGACCCGAAGTTCAATCGATGGAATTGAAACTACGAAGTACGATTACGGAAATTGAAAGTTTGATTCATATCATCGAAACCACAGAAGAAGTGGTTCGGCAAGGAAGCAACAGTTTGAACTTCAGCTTGGAGAAACCTCAGAGTATTTCGGGGACATTTCTAGAGGCCCTAGGTAAAACTCGCATTGCCCTGCTCCGATTGTTGCGGGTGGTGAGCGATGCACAAGCTTGCTGGATATCGCTCAATCAAGGGCAAGAGTTGGTCAACAACGCTCAGAACCTTTTGCGGATGCATAAGCTTGTGCAACGCCAGTTGGATGAAGTGGCCGGAAGCGTTACTGAAATGCGCGAGCGGTTTGCGAAGGAACGCAAGGCATGGCAAGCCTTCGGCGAGGAGACGAATCGCTATATTCAACTGGGTCAGTATATCGCCGTCGGTATCTTTGCATGGATTGGACTGGGCCAATATGCACTTGCCTTCTGCGGCATTCAACGTATCGCGTGTAGGGAGAGAGGCAACGTTTAACCCGTACGCTGTAGGCTAAGCCCGCGTCGTGGGACTCATCAGCGCGTTAGACGAGAGCGTTGATCCGGCCGTCAGGAATCGTTTAACCCGTACGCCGAAGGCTAGGTCCGCGCCGTTGGATTCGTCAGCGCGTTGGACAAGTCCGTTGATCCGGCCGTCGGGCAATCGTTTAACCCGTACGCCGAAGGCTAGGTCCACGCCGTTGGACTCATCAGCGCGTTGGGCAAGTCCGTTGATCCGGCGCTGGTTTTATACACGGACGAATCAAACGCTACTCCGCCTAGCCTTCGGCGTACGGGTTAAACGATATACATGCCGCTGGACTCGTCAGCGCGTTGGACGAGAGCGTTGATCCTGTGTTGGTTTTATGCGCGAACGAATCAAACGCTACCCGGCCTAGCCTTCGGCGTACGGGTTAAACGATACACGGGCCGTTGGTTTCGTCAGCGCGTTGGACGAGAGCGTTGATCCGGCGCTGGTTTTATACACGGACGAATCAAACGCTACCCGGCCTAG
>JAFLCP010000190.1 GCA_017303505.1 Planctomycetota bacterium
CCTCCAGCGCCGCCGCCACCACCGGCTCCTCCACCGCCACCTCCACCACCACCGCCGCCTCCACCACCTCCACCGCCGCCGCCGCCCCCACCACCACCACCGCCACCGATCTTCCAGATCTAGCGGATATGGACGGCCGCCGGCCGAATTGAAAAGCGGCTGGTCGACTCGGCTCCCTACAGCTGAGTCGGCCAGTTCGCGATTCATGTACGACACCTCCCACCTCGCCTTAATCCTCCCTCCCTACGTTTGCCTACCATGACCACTCCTGCTCAATCCCATCAGGGCACTACGCCGAGCGCTTCGTTGCCACCACGTTGGCAACGGATCGCTTTATCTATCGCAACGCTATTGATCTTCACCACAATCGGTTGGTGCAATCTTCCCGCTGCTGCCCACCAAGCGTGTTATCAATGGTGCGAAAAAAACTTGCCTGCGCAACTCAACTACCGAGTGCGTCAGGGCGAATGGTATGCACGTTACGCAGCTCATATTGGAGGGGTTGATAACCGCTGGCAAATGTATGGCGGACAGAGCCGCTTTAATTGGGAGTTTCAGATCTATGGCGAATATGGTGAAGAGAACGAGCGAGTCGATCGCTTGTTGCCACTACCACGTCAATCCGAACGCAATTTGTTCACGCGTTGGATCGTAGATTTCAAAGAAGCCAAGTTCTATCTCAATATCTACAACGATGAGATCGGACGAGAATGTTACGCCCGTTATCTGGCTCGGCAATTTCCCGAACATCAAGGCAAGCCACTGAAGAACATTCGCTTTGATATGCGTATACGCTACATCTTGCCCCCGTATGTGGCTGTCTCCAAACAAAAGCTGTTTGAAGATGATTTTTCGACCTTCACTCGCGATCGGTTTGCCGTATCACAAGACGCACAGTGGGCTCTCGCCGCTAAAGCACATCCATCGGCTCCTGCTGCTCTCCCTTTGAATACAGTAAGTCAACGTTCGCAAGTCATTGAAGATCGCTGATGTAGCGTTTCCTCTCACTCCCACCTGTAATACATCCTGCCTGCCTCGATATAGAAGACTCGCCATGTTCGATCGCCTCATTCAGTCCTGGAACACTTTTTGGTTTTCGCGTTTGGATGCACGTCCCTTGGCGATGTTCCGCATCGCGATCGGCGGATTGTTTTCGATCTGGTTCTTATTCATTCTTCCCAACTGGCATCGTTTCTTTGCTGGGGATGGAATCGTCTCACTGGTATCCGCCGATTTTCCCAATGATCGAGTGAATGGGCCGTTGAGCTTATTTCATTGGACCGAAGGCTGGTTACCCATCGAGATCTTTTGGCCGATTGCTTTCGCTTTTTGTTTAGCCTTCACATTCGGCTTTTACACCCGTATCAGCACGTTCGGCTTGCTGCTCATGATCAATGCCATGGTGCATCGTAATCCCTACATCGTGCATGGCGAAGAATTGGTGATACGCATGTGCTTACTCTATTGCCTCTTTATGGACCTCGGTTCCGTTTGGTCGATCGATGCCTGGAGACGCAAACAACAAGGGAAAACAGAACGCACCACGATCTTGGCCTGGCCCATCCGCATGATGCAGATCAATATTTGTTTGATCTATATCATCAGCCTGCCTTTCAAGTTTTATGACGACGCAGGTTGGGTTACCGGTGATGCTTTTCACTGGACCGTAGCCAGCGAAATGTGGGGCCTGGGAGGTATGTACTGGATCACGCTGTGGGGCGGAGGAATCGTGCGAAAACTATTTACCTTTTACACGGTTATCATCGAGACATTGTTTCCCACGCTGGTGTGGTTCAAGCCTTGCCGACGTTATGTGCTCGCTGGTATCGCCGCACTCCATATCGGCATCGGCTTATTGGTCCCCAATGTGAGCTTCTTCACCTTCTCGATGGTCTGCACTTTCATGGCATTTTTGACTGCTGAGGATGTCAATTTATTGCAGTCGATGTGGATGAGAATGAAGCACTATGCGCTTTCGTTTTGGATCGAGGGCCACGCTGCAAACAACGAGCCGCTTTTATCAAGTAGGACGGTCAAGTCTACTAAATAGCTCGGCGATGTTCACTTCCCATCCTGGCAATACCTTGCCACCATCGAGCACTTTATCTTCTGTATACACCGTCGCATCTAGTGCCGATCGAAAAACCGTCACCGTTCGTGTTCGATGATCAACCATCCAAAGTAACTCAACGCCCGCGTGAAAATACTCTCGTCGCTTTCTGGACATTTCCGCGTAGGTATTGCTTGTGCTAATTACCTCGATCACAAAATTGGGGACCATGTCCGGAATCGGTGCTGATGGGATTTGTCCGTTTGGCATTCTTTCCCAAGCAACGAATGAGACATCTGGACCTCGAACGGTATCTCCGAAGAAACGTGTCATACCGTCAGCCCCAGTCGCCACACCAATACGATTTACATCGAGATAATTATGGAGCCAATGCAGGAGAATTGCGGCCAAAAGCGATTCTTGCCAGCCCATGCTCTTCTCCACTAATGTACCATCAACTAACTCATAGAGTCGTTTTTCGGTGCTACGCAGACGGGTAACGTCGTCCACCGTAGCAGTTCCGGGGATCGGAATCGTCCGGACACGTGAGGCAGGGATATTGCCGAGGTCTTGTAGACGCTCCTCCCATGTGGTCGCTATTGCAATACTCAAGGAAGCCTCCCCAAAAAACGGCACTCTTCAGACACTTCACCTGTTCATTATAAGTTGCCAGCATCCAGAGAAAAAGAGCGATGCTTTACCTTATTGTTGGTCAACTTGAACGCTCAGGCCGGCAGTACGCGAACTTAGCTCCTTGATTTCCGCAGCCGAAAGAGCCCGGTTCCAAATCGCCAATTCGTCCATCAAGCCGCTGTAATAGATGCCCGGAATAATCGCCAACTTTTGGCTGTCCCACGTCACGCGTTGTGGCTTCTGCAGCGCTCCCATCGATTGCCCATCGATAAACAGTTCAGCGACTGAGTTGTCCGCATTGAAGTTGTGCCACACGAATGCCACATGTGTCCAACTCTTTTGGCTGAACGTTGGCTTTTCAACCACAATCATTGGACGATCGGCGGCTGCAATGTTATCCCATGGAGTATCTTGGGGGTTCCAATATTTGTAATCGCTGAATACGCCTAAACGAAAATGACGCGGCGTTTCATCTTTGGAAAAATCGAGAAACAGACACGAATTGTTCCAAGCTTTATCTGTGATTTGAAGTGGATCCACGAAACCCGGCTCTAAATCTTTTTGCGGATCGAGTTTCATCCACAGCGATACCGTGCCGCTCAATTTCTTGGCATCAAAAGAAACGTTTTTGGCACCACGATAAAAAGTGCAAACCTCACTTCGCTTGCCAAACTTCAAGCACCCACCATACTTGCCATCTTTCGACAACGATACAACATCAGGCGGGAGTCCAGTGACAGCATCGGTTAAGCTCAGCGACTTGGCATGATAGACTTTGCCATCACCCGCGCTATAAGTGGCATCGGCTGTTCCATCAAAGCCTGCGAGAAAGGTAAGGCCTTCGGTGAGCTTGGTAGGTTGTTGGGCTACAAGCAACGTGGAGGTGAAACACCACACTAGAGAAGCGAAGAGAACGCGTTGATGGGATATGAGCCGTGTGTAAATCATGATGCACCGAGAGATTGGAGGTAGGAATTTATCCCGCTCCTATTAATCTCGTCGGTGCACTCATCTTCTGCAAGCGGTCTAGTAACGGCGGCGATAGGTCGTACGTGCTTGAGGTTGTGGCTGTGTCTGAGGACGGGCCAAAGTAGGTGGAGCCATCATGGGACCGGTCGTGGTCACAGGGGTAGTCGTGATAGTGGTCGTTGTCGATTCCTGAGTTACCACACTTCCCTCTTGGGTCAACACAAATTCCTGCATCGCTTCGATGACTTCCGTCGAAACACCTTCGTCATACATCTTGATCAACTCTTCAGTGGTTGGAGCTGTACGCACACCATTGAGTTGAATGTGTTGGATGATCAAACGATCAGGGAAACCGCGACGTGTCATGGCTACCACATCGGCTGCTCCAACAGGCACACGCGTAGGACGGTTTTGGTAATACGTCACCGTGGGTTGCCGCTGCTGGACTTGTGTTTGTTGATAACGCTGCTGAGGATACTGGCGTTGTTGATAATAGTTGGGCGAATTGCGGGTGCCTGCATTGTAAGCGCGTTGTTGAGCTGCTTGCATTTCTGCATCGCGTTGGTTTTGGGCATGGCCCACAATACCACCAGCGATCGCGCCCACGGCACCACCAATCAGTACACCTTCGACGGTCTCGTCGTTCTGTTTGCCGATCACACCCCCAATAACCGCTCCCGTAACACCCCCAACCGTCGCTCCACGTTCAACACGTGGGTTGTAGGGGATAATTTGAGCCTGAGCAGCTTGCCCAACCAGCACGATCGCTGCGGTAGCGATCCAGTGTGAAAATCGAATCGAACGAACGCTAAGTCTTGAGCCCATCATGGCTTATCACTCCCATCCTTGGTGCGGGAAGACGAGCTTTTGAGAGCTTTTCGAGGTTGAAAAGTTTGCAAAGCTCCTAGTCTACCATCTCTAGTTATCGGCAACGTAAGGGAGGGGACTTGCGGAAAATGAGTGATTCGGTGGTTCAGTGATTCAGTGATTCAGTGATTCAGTGATTCAGTGATTCAGTGAGGAAGTGAGGAAGTGAGGAAGTGAGGAAGACTACCATCGTGCAAAGGAGAAACAGCCTTGTGCTGCGAGAACACTATGCGGTGGAATTCGTAGCTCCTACTTCGTACTTCGTGATCGTAATTCGTCGTCGTAATTCGTGATCGATTCGCCGCGAATCTCGGAATTTCAGCCATGGCAGGGGATTCATCGGCTTTTCACCCGCAAAAAATCGCAACATCAATACCTTACACCCCCACTCGGAGATCGAGGCCTACATCACATCGCACAAAGGAACGGGCATTACGAAGTTGCTGGCAGGAGCAATTTGCATATTTCTGCAACGTTCTCGAATGAATTGTCGGGGAGCTTCGCGAGACAAGCACAGGCCCAAGAAACGGTCTCCATCCAGAAAGCGAATAGGACTTACCACGCGACGCGTTACACGTCCAAAACTATCGCAGTAGTCGAACACTACCACGAGATCATCACTTTGTTGCATAACACGGTGCAGCATGGCATTGGTTCGGCGAAGCGCCTCTCGGCGGGCTAAAGCTCTGGCAGCTGGATCCAGGGCAAGCCGTTCTTGAGTCGCATTCGATTGCGCTGAACTTTCCTGTTTCGCAGAACGCTCCTGTGTGGCCCCAACCTGTGGAGGAGAAACCCGAGTAGTGGCGACTTGGGAAACTTCAGGTTGGACAAGTGTGGCTGCGGTAACTGCAATCATGGTAGTGAAATCCCGTTCAAATTGGGCCTGGCTTCGTCTCGACAGGTATAGTATCGAGGGCCTCCGTGACACCTTAGGTCCAGCACTCAATCGATGGTACAAAAAACTTTGGGTCCCTTATTTCGTGGGGGTGATTCTGGTTCCGAGTTGCCAACCCGGGATAGCCGTCCGATCGCTTAATCGGTAGGATTACGGCGAGTTGGGGCTATTGTTCCGATCCCCCGTTCCTCCCTTGTTGTGAATATTCGAGGAGTTGTTCACCATGACTTCGCCAGGCGGTGATTTTTTAGATGCACGTCGAAAGGCTTTAGAAGACTCATTCTTCGCAGAAAAGGACTATCGACTGCTCCAATCCCTCCGCAATGAGTTGCATGATTTGGAGCAACGCAAACAACTTGCCCACGTTTCCTCGATTTTGAACGAACAAGTTTTGCAGGACATGGTCGAGTGCGGTATCCGTGCCGAGACCTTAGCCGCTTTGCGAATGATCCCCTGGATTGAAGTCGCTTGGGCTGACGGTGATGTTTCTGCGGAAGAAAGGGCAGCTATCCTCAAAGCGGCTCATGAAATCGGCGTGAAAGAAGGAACCGCTTGTCACCAAACACTAGAAGCTTGGTTGACAACGCGACCTGACCTCCGCTTGATCGAAACTTGGAAAGCGTACATGGTCGAATTGACCAAGATGATGCCAGCGGAATCGATGGCGAAGTTCCGTGAAGAACTCATCGATCGCTTGAACACAATCGCTAGCGCATCGGGTGGGTTCTTGGGATTTGCCAAGATTTCCAAAACGGAAATGGATTGCATTGACCGCTTAACCAATTTCCTCGAAGCACCGAAATAACTTCTGGTCATTGGAACGATATGCCGCAGCTAAAACTCTCGCGGCATATCGTGTTGACTGGCCAACCAAATCATTTACCAAGAATCTGCTGCTTGAGTAGCATTCCAATTTGGTACGGACTTTATTTCGCCGGAATATCGAGCGGAAAAATCGTGTTGCTCGAACTTTCTTTCTGCAAAATCTCAATCGCTTGAGCAACCAACTCGGGATGTTTATCCGCGATATTCTCTGTTTCGCTCCGGTCCTTGGATAAATCATACACTTCCCATTCTCGCGGCTTCTTCGTTTTCAATCCTTGTTGGATCACTTTGTAGTCGCCGATGCGAACGGCAACTTGTCCGCTATACTCCGGGAAGACCCAGAGCATCGGCTTTGATCGAGCATACGTCTTGTTCTCGCAAATCGAGTTCCATATGTTCTCTCCATCCAAACCGCTGGGCGTCTCACTCTTGATCGCCGCACATAGTGTTGGAAACCAATCGGCAAAATAACTCGGCTGAGCATTGCTGATTCCTGCGGGGACCATCCCTTCCCAGCTCACGATGGTAGGTACTCGAATGCCCCCTTCATAAACGCTTCCCTTACAGCCCTTGAGATCTGCGGTGCTATTGAAGAACTTGATGTCGGCACCACCCACGTGCAAATTGGGATCGCCCGCATGAGCATGTGTCGCGCCGTTATCGGAAGTGAAAATGATCAAAGTCGATTTCTCTAGGTTCTTTTCTCGTACCAACTTCATGATGCGTCCGACATAGCTATCGAGATCCGAAACCATTGCGGCATAAGCAGCCCGTGGACGTGGATGGGGCAGATATCCACATTGTCCACGATAAGGAACGCTATCCCATTCTTTCGGAAAACGGTCCACTGATTCTTGTGGCGGGTGCATGGCCACATGCGGTTCAATAAACGGAAGGTACAGAAAGAATGGCTCACTCCCCTGCTCTCCCAAGAACTTCTCCGCCTCTGCAATCATACGGGCTGGCGCATATTGTTCACCGATCCAATCCCCTAACTTGATTTCCCCTTCCGGTTGCTTCTTGTGACCAGGAATAGCTTTGGCATTAAGCGGCACTTTCTCATTATTTCGCCACAGATGTGCAGGATAATAACTGTGCGCAACGGCTTGGCAGTTATATCCAAAGAACAGATCGAACCCTTGAACATTGGGATCGCCGCTGCTTCCTACAGGTCCTAATCCCCACTTTCCAAAGGCCGCTGTGCGATAACCTTGTGTCTTGAGATGTTCGGCTAAAGTTAAAGCTGTTTCGCTGATCGGATGCTGACCTTCATTGAATTGAGGAAAGCGAACTTTGGCTTGTTGATTGCCTCGAATCTCGGCATGTCCCAAATGTTTGCCGGTCATCAGCACACATCGCGATGGAGCACATACAGGCGCACCGGAATAATGTTGCGTTAAACGCACGCCTCGCTGGGCTAATGCATCAATGTTGGGTGTTGGTATTTTGGTTTGTCCAAAACAGCCGACGTCTCCATAACCTAAATCATCGGCCAGAATAAAGATAATGTTGGGACGTCGCGAAGGTAGGCCTTTATCTTCTGCGGCTAATTCGCTCACATCGAGAATAGAACAGAGCGTGATCAGCCATGGGATAATTCTTCGGAACATCGCCCAATATCTTTCGTAGAGTATAAGTCGATTGGATTCAAGTTATCGTTTAGATCAGCGCAATCCATCAGCGTGCTGCTTTGAGCTTTGCGATCAAGAAGCTGGTAATGTTTTTGTGATCAACATCTTTGGCACCTGGATATTGTAAGCTGCACGTAACTCCCATCGCCTTGCAATGCTCTTGAAGTTTGAGTCCAAAATTTGCTGAGTGCGTTGGGTCCTTTTCTTCTTGACCCAATGCAGGTGGAGCACCATAGCTCAAGTAGATTTCAGGATCATCTTTTGAAACGAGTTCATACGGTGAATATTCAGCGATCCAAGGGAGAATGCGTTCGCGATCCGCTAAGAATTTTTCGAATGCGTTTTCACCCTTGGGGACAGTTATACCAAACGCGTGAGCGCCATATTTGCTATTAGGCGTCCATTCTTTCATTTGTTTAGGATCGAGAGAAGTCTGGGCACCGCTTACTGCCGCACACCATAGACGCGTTGATTCTCTCGAAATTGGATCGGAACTTTCCGGTTGAGCCAAGTCATTGTGAAAAGCCAACCACAAACTGCTACACGCTCCAGCAGAACCACCGGTGGCGCCAATACGTGATTTGTCGATGTTCCATTCATTCGATTTGCTGCGTACAAACTGAAGTGCACGGGCTGCATCTTCGAGTGGTGCTTTCACAGGTGGCTCGATCTTGGCCGCTTGCGCGATCGACGTATAGCGATAGCTGATAGACACCACCGAGATACCATTCTTCAGAAGTTCCTCCACATTGACGAATCTACCGACTCGTTCTTTGCTGCCACTGGTCCAACCTCCCCCATGGATCACGAACACTAAAGGAGTTGGCGTATTCGATTCGGCTTTCCAAAAATCGAGTCGATGGCGTTCATGTTCGCCATACGCTACATCTTTGATCGTGGGAGTTGGCACTACCGGATCCGCATTTTGTTTTTTTGCAGCAGGCTTCTTGGATGGCTTAGTGTCCGCTTGAGCGTGGACGGAGTTCGCCAATAGGATCATGCTGACGGTTGCCAGCATGGTAGAGAGATGTCGAGAGAAGAAGTGTTTCATTGGTGTTGTTGCTTTATAGGGCTTTAATTTTAAGTGTTGATGATAAGGCGAGCCGTGTTAGCTCATCCACTTGCGCGATGGACGTGAGCGCATGAGGTTGGCTTCTGGATCGTTGACGAATTCTTCTTTAACAGGATCAATCGTTAGTTTGCGATTCAAGATCCAAGCGATGGCTGCAGCATGGCTGGCGATGTGCGAGCGACGCATTACGTGTTGATTGGCTGCGGTCTTCTCGCGCGAACGAATGCAATCGAAAAAGTTGCGAGCATGCGCCGTGACATCCAGCCCGACCACACGTTTGGTCGCTTCAGGCAATTCTTTTTGCAGCGATTCTGGGGTTGCCACGATTTCGCCCGAGTCGCCTGTTTCGACGGAACCATCCTCACCGATAAATCGCACGGGGCATGTCCCCAATCGCGTGATGTAATGCGGAGAACGATCGCCAAAGGGTTGCGCCAAGAAGTCGATAATCAATTGCACGCCGTTTTGATACGTGCAGACAATTTTGTCCGACATCGGTTCATACGTTAGTGGCAGTGTGTCATCGGACTGGTTGGCCCATTGGCATAAGTCGACAGTATGGGCGCCCCAATCGAGCAGACGGGCCCCTGAATCAAAGTCCCATTGCCCACGCCATTTGCCATCGCAATAAGCTTGATTAAATGGACGCCAGGCAGCGGGACCTAGCCACAAATTCCAATCGACGACATCGCGATTGGGTTGTGGTTGGCCTGGAAGCCAAGTGTTATCGAGCGTGGGGATGTATACCGAAGCGTGCATGGTCTTGAGTTTGCCCAGTTTCCCGTTGTGAACCCACTGCACCGCTTGTTGGAAATTGGGAACACTGCGGCGCTGTGTGCCCGCTTGAAAAACACGTTGCGTTCGGTCGATGGTATCAGCGAGTTCTTGGCAAGTGGCGATGGTGATACCGCAAGGTTTTTCGCTATAGACATCTTTGCCGGCTTCCGCTGCGAGCATGGAAGCTGGTCCATGCCAGCGGTCACCGGTAGCGATTAACACCGCATCGATATCTTTGCGATCGAGTAGTTCACGAAAGTCGCGATAGAGTTTGCAATCGGTGTTGCCGTAATGTTCGTCAACTAATTTCTTACCGGCGTCGCGACGTGAAGCTTGAACATCAGCGATGGCCACACAGCGAACATCTTTGAATGGCAGCATCGCTTTGACATCGTAAGTGCAGCGTGGGCCGATGCCGATGATCCCGAAGGTGATCGTCTCACTGGGAGCCGTCGCGCCGTCACGTCCCAGCGCGGTGGCAGGGATGATTGTCGCAGCGGCAGCGGTGGTTGTTTTGAGAAAAGTGCGGCGGGTGGTTGAGGGAGAGGTCATAGGGTGAATTCCTAAGCGGAAGGATAGGTTTCAAATTCGAAGCGAACTCGGTCCGATAGAGGACCATCATTTAGTAGCTGGAGCATTTTGTAACTCTACAATTTCAATGTCCTTGTACTGGACGATTGAAGTGGCATTACCATGGATTTGAACGGCGATGATACCTGTTTTCTCGATCTTGGGATCTTCTTCGGTGAAGTCGACTGTTTGAACTCCGTTGAGCCAAAGTTGAATGCGAGATCCTTCGGCTCGAATGCGATATTCATTCCATTCACCCAGTGGCTTAAGAGCTTTGGCGAGCACTTCTTCCGTGGGTTTGGCCAAGATCTTGTTGCGGCGGCTTTCATCATAGAGGGCTCCATCGAAGCCCGCTCCCAGGTCGGCTTGATAACCGGATACTTCATGATGGTTGGGGATGCGTTTGGTACGGAACTGCACTCCGCCGTTGACAAAGCCTTCCGTGCCTTGCAGTCGCCATTTGATGGTCAATTCAAAATCGGAGTACTCTTTTGTGGTGGCGAGGAAGTCGTTTTTTTCCTGCTTTTTGTTGAGTGATCCGGCGGTTAGGGCTCCCTCTTCGATGCGCCAAACGGATTCAGTGTTTCCTTCCCAACCTGTAAACGATTTCCCATCGAAGAGTTTTGTAGGTTCGCCAGCCAAAGTTACGGCTGAAGAGCCAAACAACAGGAACGCAGAAAATACCAGGCGGTACATGGACATGATAAACTCGGCAAAAAGGTAGGTGTGAAACTGGGGGAGATTGGATAAGTTAACAAATTGTAACCTGCCGGTGGGTTGGAAACCAGTTTGCCGGGTAGGTTAGAATCGGAGTTATTCGGGACGAGTGTGGCGGCGATCATCCGTTGATTTAGGAGAGGCGATATGGTTTTGATGTTGATGATTTTGGCTATTTTCAATGCTCCTGCTGAAGAGAAAATGTCAACCGTGGTCCGCTTGGCGACTCGCACGGAGCAACGCTATGGCGAATCAGCGTACAGTTTTCGCTATCGCGCCAACAATCGGTCGAAGCACAAAAATTATGTCGATTTGGTTTATGAATCGGGCATGATGCGCGTCAATCATCATGCGGGAGTGAAGAATCAGATTACCGATTTGGGGCCAGACGTTGAAGTTACAAAAAGTTATGTAGTACCAGAGGATGCGGAGTGGGCGGACGATATGGTCGCGCCTGCCAAGGGGCACTATTATGCGATGAAGATCACTGCGTTTGATGGTAAGGAAATGAAAGTGATCTTTAAGGTGGACGATGTGACGCGTGAGCGATTAACGATTCGTTGGAATGCGAATTCGGCACCGAAGTGGCCAGCGCTTGGTCCTGGTGTTGGCGATGCGGGTGAGAGTGGCATGATACAACTGGAAGAACGTTCGAACTCACCCTATAAGCGTTAGATGCCGTCGTCGTTCCCGTGGCTTCTGCCTTGGGTGTGTGCCCATTAGCCGTACGCGTTAGCGTCGGTTTTCCCGTTCCATCGGTACACGGTTTCGATCTGGTTGGTCGTGCAAAAGAAAAGATCGCGGCTGGTGGGCTTGAGTGACGTACAGTTGTACGTGTGGGCCTCGCTTCCATGGCTTCTGTCTTGGGTGTGTTCCCATTAGCCGTACGCGTTAGCGTCGGTTTTCCCTTTCTAACGGTACACGGTTTCGATCTGGTTGGTCGCGCAAAAGAAAGGGTTGCGGCTGGTGGGCTTGAGTGACGTACAGTTGTACGTGTGGGCCTCGCTTCCATGGCTTCTGTCTTGGGTGTGTTCCTATTAGCCGTACGCGTTAGCGTCGGTTTACCGTCGGCGCAGCGACGGGCGCAACCTTTCCATTTTTCACGCGTGTTGCAGCGGGTTGGTCCGATGGGGCGTGACGTGTAATAGTCATCGTGCGCACCTGGGACCGTGTACCGATGGAGAAGTAAAACCGCAGCTAACGCTGTCGGCTAATAGGACCAACTCAAATAC